>JBDLID010000033.1:0-26317 GCA_039715055.1 Thermodesulfobacteriota bacterium
CTTCTTAATTGGGGTCAGAGTAAAAAAAATGTTTTTAATTTTACTCTGACCCCAATTAAGGCATCAGTATGCATTTTGTGTATACAAGTGTCCATAAAATGCATATTGATGTGGCCTTTATTTCTTCTGGATTAAATTGTTTTTATTCAAAATTACATAAAATCAGTATCCTACGGTTTTATGCTTAAGTGGCCCGGAAATTGATAATAGAGAACCAACCACTTAACAATGAGAAACCGGAGGCTATATGGACAAAATTTATCTCATCAATTTCTGGGCTGCGTGGATCGGTATAATCGGCGGTTTTGTATCCGGCGCAGTGATGGGCCTGTCCTTTCATAAAGACAACTGGCTGGGAGGATACGGCACATGGCGGCGGCGGATGATCCGCCTTGGTCATATTTCGTTTTTTGGAATTGGCTTTATCAATCTGCTTTACGCACTGAGTTCCCACCATGTCCAGTACGAGAACCTTCTCGCAACTGTATTCCTGATTATCGGCGCAGTGGCAATGCCGTTGATCTGTTTCCTGTCTGGTTGGAAAAAGGTTTTCAGGCATCTGTTTTTTATCCCGGTCATCAGCCTTGTTGCAGGAGGTATTCTTTTTCTCTATCAGGGAGGTTTGTTATGAAAACAACGAGCACAAAAGGATTAAGAATCGGATTTGTCGCCATGAGTGGAATTCGGGTTGTGGATAAGGAATTACTGGAGATGGGACTCACCCTTCCCGGGTTTGTTGAGCGCAGCAAGGTGATCGCCTCGCTGCCGAGTCTCGGGCTCTTGACCCTTGCCGGAATGACCCCTGACTGTCATGAGGTGCATTACTTTGAAATAGATGATCTGCAGTCAAGTCCGGTAACCATGGAGGAGCTTTCCGGGTTCGACCTGATCGCGATATCAACCTTGAGCGCACAGGTTGGGGAAGGGTACAGGCTTGCAGACAGTCTCAGGGAACTCGGGGTTTCTGTAGTCATGGGCGGCCTGCATGTGAGCTGCTGTGTCGATGAGGCAATGGACCATGTGGACAGTGTTATTGTCGGAGAGGGTGAATCCTGCTGGCCTGAAGTTCTTCAAGATGGTGCTTCAGGCAGACTGAAACCTGTCTACAGGAGCAGTAAAAGCTTTGATCTGGCCGACGCCCCCATGCCCGCCTTTGAACTCCTTGATATTGACAAATATAACCGGATAACCGTGCAGACCAGTCGTGGCTGCAGCCACCGCTGTGAATTTTGTGCCGGATCGGTCCTCCTCACCCCTCAGTATAAGCAAAAACCAATGGAAAAGGTGCTGGCCGAGGTCGATAAAATCTGCTCCATCTGGCAGCGCCCGTTCATCGAGTTTGCCGACGACAACAGTTTTGTCAACAAAGGCTACTGGAAAGAACTGCTGCCCGAGCTGAAAAAACGCAAAATACGCTGGTTCACGGAAAGCGACATATCCATAGCTGATGACCCTGCACTGCTCAGGCTCATGCATGATGCCGGATGCGTCCAGGTGCTGATCGGTCTTGAGAGTCCCAGTAGGTCAGCATTGGGTGGACTGGAGACCAGGCAGAACTGGAAACAGAACCAGGCTGCACACTATCGTCAGTCCATTGAGACCATTCAATCCCATGGAATCAGTGTTAACGGTTGTTTTATTCTCGGCCTCGATGACCATGGGATAGAGGCCTTTGATGAAGTGTACAGGTTTGTCGAGCAGGCAGGCCTGCATGAGGTGCAGATCACAATTTTAACGCCATTTCCCGGGACACCATTTTATCAACGGCTTGCAAGGGAGGGAAGACTGCTTGACGATGATGGTTGGGAAAAATGCACCCTTTTTGACATCAACTACATGCCGAAACAGATGACAACAGGTGAATTGTCTGCAGGGTTTAAACAGTTGACGACAAGATTATACAGTGATTTTAACACAGCGAAAAGGAGAGGCCGCTTCAGGGAAATGGTACGTCAACTCGCCAGGCAAAAAAGAAAAAACTATATTGTCCCTGATAGCCGATTGGAACAGGAGAGTATGCATGGTTGAACCTGATCGGACAAATGCTTCGAAGAAAAACGGTACCTGTCAGCTCAGGCCTGAATAATTACACATCATGCGATTTTTTCAGCTTCAACTTCAAGGCGAGTCATGTCCAGGTGGATATAGCCCTCCTTGTCGGGAGGAAATTTTTCAACGTATTTTTCCACAAGCCGGGAGATGAACTCCTCTTCACGATAAACAGGGACTCTGTCGGTATGGGGCAGCCAGGTTTTCCGTACCCGGCCTGCCAAGCCGATTTTTGTCCGCAAATGAAATGTCTTTTGGAATAAACTCGACTCTTGTGTGCAATCGATACAGCTGCGCGCTGTGAAAGAAGCAGTCGCTGCTGCCTGCTGCCAGGCAGAATCATGATGTGGTGTAATGGGGTGTAACTGACTCCGGTTACACCCGCTCCAACTGCCACCGCAACCCACAGGAATTACGAGACTGCTACTGCCCGTTTCAGCATTTTGTGTAAAGAGTTGATTCGAATGGGCTTTGAGAGATAGTTGTCCATACCTGCCTCCAGACATGCCTCTCTGTCACTGGACATGGCGTTGGCAGTCATGGCGACTATGGGGATGTGCCTGCCATAGAGATGTTCACTAAGTTTTTCAACCAGGCCTTTCTCAATTTCTTTAACGGGAGCACCACACTCTATGGCACGTATAATAGTTGTGGCGGTCAGTCCATCCATCACCGGCATCTGCACATCCATCAAAACAACATCAACCTGATGTTGGGCCAGGGCCTCAAGGGCCAGAACGCCATTTCCCGCCTCTATGATTGTATGATCTTTTTTTTCCAGTACCATCCGGGCAAGAATCATATTCGGCTCATTATCTTCCACCAGAAGAATTGTCAGTGGAGGAAGCACCATCTCTTCTTCCCTGCTGCTTTCCACATGAGCTGGAAGCTCGTCGGGCTTGCAGGGCTGGAAAGGAAGAGTAAAGGTAAATGTGCTGCCTTGGCCAGGGGAGGAGACCGCTTCTATATCTCCTCCCATCATCCTGCATAACTGCTGACAGATACTCAAACCGAGACCGGTCCCGCCGAAATTTTTTGTCGTGCTGTCATCTTCCTGGGCAAACTGATTGAAGACATGCGTCAACTTGTCTGGAGCAATGCCTATGCCGGTATCCCGCACACTGAATTGAAGTAGCGGCCATCCCTTGTTGCACGCCAGACAGTCTATGGAAACATCGATGGAGCCCTGTTCGGTAAACTTGATACTGTTACTCAGGAGGTTAATCAAAACCTGTTTGACCCGGAGGCCGTCTCCGATGACAGCTTGAGGGACATCTGCTGAAATGCTACAAGTCAGCTTGACAGGCTGATCCTTACTCTCAAGAAGTACCTGGATGGTCTTTATGCATGATTTTACAGTATCGTGCAGGTCAAAAGGACTTTTTTCGATACGGAGCTCACCCGCCTCTATTTTGGAAAGGTCAAGGATGTCGTTGATCAGGGCAAGAAGGTTTTCAGATGACTGTGCAATCATCTTCAGGTGTGATTTGGTTTCCTGGTCAAGGCTGTTATGAAGGGCGAGTTCGGTCCGGCCGATGATTGAATTCATCGGTGTCCGGATTTCGTGGCTCATGTTGGCAAGGAACTGAGATTTTGACTGGTTGGCTTCCTCAGCTTTCTGTTTGGCGACCTGCAGTTCGTTCTCATTTGATTTTCTGACGATCAGAGTGGTGATAGCCTGAGCAATGAGTTCGATAAATATTGTTTCGTTTTTCCGCTGGATATAGTCCGGACTCAAACCGATAACAAGAACACCCAGCAGTCTGCCGGAAGAGAGAAGGGGGATACAGAAGTGAGAGTTCTCCCTGTAGCTTCCGGTGGTGGAGCTGAAGTAACTTTTATCCTCACTGGAGGCAAAGATTGTCTTTCGCTGAAGTGCTGCCTGACCACAATGACACTCGCCGAGCGAAATCGATCCACGCATGCAGGGCAGTGACGGGGCAAGATTTTTTTCAACTGTCAAAACCAGTTTTTCATTGTTGTCAGCCATCAGGAAGACAGCATAGTGCCGGTCAGGCAGCTCACAGTCAAAGGTACATATAAGAAGGTCCAGCGCATTTGTCAGTTGGTCGGTTATGGGAACGGAAAGATCCTGAATCGACAAAATCGAGTTTATGATTGTTTTATGACGGTACTCTTCCTCTATTGTTACCTTGCTCTCTTCGAGTTGACCGATAAAGCGGTAAATGAAAAAAAGCGATACAATGATCGCTCCTGCAAAAAAAAGCAGAATTAACAACAGCGGAATACCTCCCCGGAAAACGAGGAGGTCGAGTTGATTAAGCCTCGCCGATATATTGTAATAAATTTCATGGGCACCGATGAACCTGCCTTGATACATGAGAGGGATATAGGTTTCCACTACATCAGCACTCATGGTCTGTCCTTCAAGTGACTCCATCTCCTTTTTGACAACCTTGGTGAACACATCTCCCCTGGCAACGACATTGTGGTAATAATCGTGCGTGTTGACCTTGCCTATATCTTTGGCGCTTGTTGAAAAACTGATGGTGCCGTCCGCTTTAAAAAGCTTGATCTTCATGATTTTAAATGAAGTAAGGGCTTCCGAGACATGAACCGGAAATGATTCCGGCACCGTGGAGTCAGCGATAAAATCCTGGTTGTTGAGCAGGTTTTTGCTAAGGTGATGGGCTACCCTGATAGCCTCTTCTTCGGTCTGTTCAATGAGGAGTTCGTTAAAGGCGGGAATATAAGAGCCGAATAAGTACAGCAGAATTATGCCAAGTGTCGCAATGGTGACGATTCCACTATATATGAGCCTGGTTTTCATTTTGCAATCTCACTCAAACCGACACTATTCCGGCTAGGTGTAAGTGTCCACCAAGTTCCCTTAACTGAAGGGTTCAGACAGGGAAATATCAAACTGATTAGCTATAGGCTACCCTATAGTTTGGTTAATGGGAGCAATTACTTACTGTAAAGTATGCAATAAAATATTTCAATAACAATGCCCGGATAGTGGTGTGAATTGGCACTCTCCTGATATCACTTCAGGGCTCCTGAGTACCGTTTTTCTGAGTAGCCGTGGATCGGTATACCGTTGACAATTGCAAACGGAACCCCGCTCTTTCCATCCAGTTGTTTTTTTCTGGCCGCTGCCGCGGAGTCTTTTTCAATATCATAAGCCCTGTAGGAGATGCCTCTGGATTTGAAAAACTGCTTGGCCTGTTTGCAGTACGGGCACCAGCTGGTCACATAGAGTTCGACCTGGTTTTGTTCAGTGGTTCGCTGTACCGAGGATCTTTTTTTGGCAGGTTTGCTCTTTTTGACCTGGTCGGGTGGCGGCGGGTAATAGGTCCTGCGAACCACACCGTTTCTGTCTGTCCAGGTATAGAGTTTGGAAAAGGCAGGGGCTGGCAGCAGCAGCTGAATGGCAAGAGGAAGGCTGCAGAATATCAAACAGATACGGGTCAGTTTCATAAAAATCTCCAGTTGGTGGAAACAAATTCAGACAGGGTGCTGAAGTGGGAGCAATTTTGTTTTGACCCTGTTTCATTTATTAATAGTTGACTACCTTGAAAAATTGCCTTTTTGCTCAATCTCTGCGTTATACGAAAAAATTTATCCTCAGAATATCAGACATATGCCTGTGGTAAAATTTTTAATATGCCTTGATCTTGAACAAAAATTCTAATTTTTCAAGGCACCCAGTTGTGTATTTCAAATTCTTCTACCCAAAATAATTCGCAGGCGTGACTTCCTGTATCTGTACGACTTAAAGAGCTGCGCCAACGCCAGCCATCCGGTGCGGTCACTTTGATCAGTTTGCCGCTGATTTCGACTATCTCACCGGCACGTGCACTGTTGATTTTTGAATGAATGTCTTTAGAGGAAGGAACAAGGTGCATATTGGCACTGTGTGTTTCAAGTTCTCTTCTGGGGATTGGGAATTTTTTCACTTTCCATCTGTACCAGCGATTTGACTCGGAGATATCTATGGAATCCAGGATCTGCTCATCGGACATTTTTCCCCAGCCCAATGCCAGATCAATAGGGGAAAGGTCAGACTCCCGCCCCCATCTATACTTCTTCTTTGCAAGGATCTTGGCTGTAAGATGGAATGTTGCAAGGGGAGTAACAGAGTAATTTTTGAATGGAAAGCTTTGTGGGGACGATATGTTGACCTGTTCTGGCGGGTTGGGGGCCAATACTCCGGGTTTTAGATTAACAGCACCATTTTTAAAAAAGGCAAACCATAAGACAGGAACAGCAAATAAAGTGTAGCGTATTATTTTCATGGGATACTTTTTTCTTTGAACAGAGCTGTTTTTTTATTTTCCGGCTGTCTTTAGGCCGGCTATCAGCCTTCAGCCGTTACAACGAGATAAAAAAGTAGACAATTCCCACCATGATCAGGCTGGAGATCCGGAAGAGCTGGTTGTAGAAGATCAGCTCCGTTGCAATTTTGGGGCGAAATATCCCGGCGTAATAGGGGAACTGGTGGCGGATTGCCCGTACCGGCGAGGAGAGGACATTGCCCACTAAAAGGGCGAGGACGATCTCCCGGTAGTCCATGGACCCTTCCGCAAGAAGCGCCCCGGCGGCAGCCAGCCCGGCGGTGAACTCGGCTGCGATATGAAGGGTGATGATGCCCATGGACTGGGGGGACAGCCAGGGCAGAAAGGAGAGGTAGCGGGCCATGAACGTCTCAAGGGAGTCGAAAATGCCCAGCCGGTGCATGATGAAAAAGAGAGTATAGATCGGCACGGTGAAGATGACGATCTTCCTGATCCTCTTTTTAAACCGCTTCCAGCTTTTGGTCAGGGCGGTGGTGACGATTCCCTGCCGGTCCCGTTCATCCTCCTTGATGGGCAGTGTTGCGGTGCGTTCGGGCGGATCGAGGAGAAAGCGGCTGATGATGACGATGGAAAAGGTCCGCAGGATGGCCGCGCCGAAGGTGATGCCCACATAGATGAGCGCTGCCCCCTTGATGAGCGGGGCGGTAATGAAAAAGATCGTCGGCAGGTGGAGAAAGTAGGTGGGCAGGGAGTTGAAAAGATTGGCCAGGATGAGCTCCTTTTTTTCCATCTTCTCCTTGTCATAGGCCTCGGCAAGCATGGTGTTGGCTGCAACACCAGAAAACAGGGCCATGGCAAAGGACGCACCCGCCGTATCCGAGAGGTTGCCGAGGCGGATGAGGGGGCGTGCCAGGGTGGCGATTTTCGAACTCCAGTTCAGGGATTCGATAAAATTCGCCACCAACAGGCCGATGGAGATAAAAAAGAGCAGGCGGATGAGGGGCCAGAGCAGACTTTGCCACACCTCGCTGAGAAATTCCGGGGAAATCACTGGTTACCTTATCGTAAAAGACTGGTTTCCAGCATGCTCAGTGCGTACAGTCCGGACGGGTCGCCGTGCAGCAGCAGTTCCGCCAAAGGTCGGACCTGTTGTCTCACTTCTTTTAAAAAGGGCATTCTGAAAAGAAGCGCCAGGGGTTTGGGCGACAGACTTCCCTGGAGAAGGTTGAACAGTTCCTCGCGAAATGTGGGCGGCCGTTCAAGGTAGACGGCTGAATAATCATCCAGTTTGGCGATGGCGGCGGCTGAATCAATGGCTTCCTGCAGGGTGCCCAGTTTGTCAACAAGACCAATATCCAGGGCTGTCTTTCCATCATAAACCCGACCCTGGGCCAGCTCTTTGACCTCGTCCATGTCCATGTCCCGGCCCTTGGCAACAATGTTTAGAAACTTTCGGTAGCCGTATTCAAGGACAAGCTGGGTGGACTCTTTCAGGGTCGGACTCAAGGGGCGGGTGACATTGAGCCCGGCAGCAATACTTGTTGTGCCCAGCCCATCGCTGTGAATGCCGAGCTCAGACAGAGATTTTTCAAAGGTCGGGATTGCGGCGAAGATACCTATGGAGCCGGTAAGCGTCGACGGTGAGGCCCAGATCTCGTCGGCATCGGCACTGATCCAGTAGCCCCCCGAGGCGGCCATCGTCCCCATGGAGACCACCAGCGGTTTGTTGCTCTTTTTAAACTCAAGCAGTTCCTGGCGGATGATTTCCGAAGCCATCACCGAGCCGCCGCCGGATCGAATTCGCAGAACAAGCGCCTTGACTCCCGGGTCTGTTTTTGCCCGGCGGATTGATTTTGTGATGCTTTTTGCGCCGATGGTTCCCGGAGGATGATCACCGCCGAGGATGGTTCCCTGGGCAACGATGATAGCTACGTTGTTTTTCGGGTGACGCGGACTGCGGTAAGAAGGCGTGATGGTGTCAAGGTACCGGTGGAAAGAGACAACTTTCGCCTTGCCCTGGCCGGTGGCCGAAGGAATCTCGGAGAGGTAGTCACGCATCTGGGATATCGTCTTGAGTTCATCGACCAGTCCCAGATCTTTTGCCGACTGGCCAAGGTTGCCGCCCCGTATGGCCAGTTCCGCGGCAATATTTTCCACATAGTTCTGTACACCGTCGCTGCTGAGCTTCCTCTGGTCGGTGACGTCATTGGTGTAGCCCTGCCACAGAGCGGTGAGCCATTTTCTGTTCTGTTCCCGGGCCTCATCCGACATGGAATTTCGCATGATCGGTTCAAGGGCGGATTTGTAGGTGCCGACCCGGAAGATATGGTAGTTGACACCCAGTCGGTCCAGCGCTTCCCTAAAGTAGAGACGATAGGCTCCCAACCCGTGGAGATCGACCCCACCCAGGGGGTTGAGGATGATTTCGTCGGCAAACGAGGCCAGGTAGTAACCGCTCTGTTTGTAGAAGTTTTCAGCAGCGATTATTTTTTTTCCGCTGAGGCGGAATTGAGTCAAGCTGTCACCAATGACCTGGAGTTGATCCAGACCGACGTTATCGAGGTGTTCCACGTCAAGGAGGAGATAGCCGACCTTGTCATCTTTTGCCGCATTGTTGATGACGTCGAGAATATCCTGGAGCAGGGTCTCGGAGGCGATAACCGTGTCGCCCATGGTCCGGTCAATGAACTCTGCAACCGAGTCCGGAGTCTGTTTTTGCTCGACGATATCGCCTTCCAGCGAGAGGGTGACGATGGTTGTGTCACCAAGCGGTTCTTCATGATCCCGGTAGATCAGGCCACTCACCATGGCGAAGATGATAAAAAGAAAGAGCAGGTTGAAAAATGTGTGGCGGATAACGGTGAGAGACTTGCCGATCCATTTGAATATATTGGCAACGAAGCCGAAAAAATTAGTCATGTTGTATTGGGCAGATGATTTTGGTTGTTGAGATATCTTTCCACCATATCAGCAGCCGCCGTTGTTGTAAACACAGACCGCTTTTCAGCAGGCGGTGCGGGGAAGGGAAGCATGAGCTGACGGACCCCTTTATGATTTTCTTCTGCAAAATTTGAAACGGTGAGGCCAAGGAGGCGTATTTTTTTCCGGCCGGCCATGGTGTTCTGCAGCAGGTAGGGCAGACTCTTTATAATCGATACTGCATCGCTGTAAAGGTCTTCAGAGGTGACTGAGCGGGTGATGGTGGTGAAATCATGGTAGCGGACCTTGAGAGTCAGGGTGTGGCCGAACAGCTTTTTTTTCATCATTGACCGCTCCACCTTTGCGGTGAGCTGGAACAGAATATTTTCCACCTCAGCCATCTCGACAATGTCCTGGCTGAGGGTGGTTTCCGTTCCCAGTGACTTTCGTATGCGGCTGGATTTTACCTCCCGATAATCGATGCCGCGGACAATGTCGTAGAAAAAATTTCCCGCCTTGCCGAAGTGGCCGATCAGGTCCTGTCTGGAAAAGGCACGGAGGTCTCCTCCGGTTCGGATGCCCAGTGCGTGCATTTTTTTTTCAGTCACCCGGCCCACACCAAAAAATTTTCCAACCTTGAGTCCGGTGAGAAAGGCCACGGCCTGATCCGGCGTGATGACGCTGAGACCGTCAGGCTTGTTGAGATCGGAGGCCACCTTGGCGAGAAATTTGTTGTAGGAAACGCCGGCTGAAGCGGTCAGTCCGACCTCGTCCCTGATCTGCTTTCTGACGTGCTCTGCCAGCAGGGTTGCCGATGCCTGCTTGAGTTTGTTGACGGTGACATCGAGAAAGGCTTCATCAAATGAGAGCGGCTCGACCAGGTCTGTTGCGCGATGAAATATGGCCATCACCTGGGCAGATACCTCACCATAGCGTTCTTTTCTCGGTCGGACAAAGAGCGCCTGGGGACATAACTTGTAAGCCCTGGCACACGACATGGCCGAATGGATGCCGAACCGGCGTGCCTCATAAGAACAGGCGGCAACCACCCCGCGACCGCCGGGATCACCTCCGACTATAAGCGGCTTTCCACGCAGCTCGGAGTTGTCGAGCTGCTCCACCGAGGCAAAAAAGGCATCCATATCGACATGGATGATTTTGCGGTTGGAGTTCATGGAGTCGGGGTGGGTTTAAGAAGATTGATTGTCAAATTTGAAGTGCTTTTCCAATGAGATCATTGTAATATATTAAATTCGGCGAAACCATTGAAAATCGATGATGAGATACAGGTTCAAGGTGACCTGAGGTCGGTTCGGGAGGATGGCAGTGGATGGACAGCGTATTGACAAGTGGCTCTGGGCCGCCCGTTTTTTCAAGACCCGCTCAATGGCCACTAAAGCCGTGAGTGGAGGGCACGTCCATCTCAACGGCAACCGCGTTAAACCGTCCCGGGATGTCCGGGTCGGCGATACCCTGGTCATTGTCAAGGACCGGGTTGAGTTTACGGTGAGTGTTGAAGGGCTCAATAACTATCGGCGACCGGCTGTCGAGGCCAGGCAGCTCTACATTGAAAGCGAGGAGTCGATCCACAAGCGGGAAATGAATCGGCAGGAACGATCCATGTTTTACGCCGGTCAGCAGATGCCGAGCACCAAGCCGTCAAAACGGGATCGGAGAAAAATCAGAGAGTTTACCAGAAAGTAGGGTACCTTTAAAAATTAGACTCTTCGGTTCTGGGCGAGGTAAGCGCGGACTCCGAAAGGCAATTTTTAAAGGTGGCCAGTAATCAAGGGAGAGAATTATGAGCATTAAACGAGCAATCATCAGCTTAACCGATAAGTCCGGTATAGAGGGTTTTGCCAGGGAACTGGCCGATCTCGGCATCGAGATCCTTTCCACCGGCGGCACCGCCAGAGTAATCCGCGAGGCGGGTATTGATGTCAAGGATGTCTCCGAGTTCACAGGTTTTCCCGAGATGCTCGACGGCCGGGTAAAAACTCTGCACCCCAAGGTCCATGCCGGTATCCTTAACCAGCGGGGTAACGAGGATCACCAGAAGCAGTGCAAAGAGCACGGTCTGCAAAATATAGACCTTATCGCCGTTAACCTCTACGCCTTTGAAAAGACAGTGGCCGATCCCAACTGCAGCCTTGCCGATGCCATCGAGAACATTGATATCGGCGGGCCGACCATGCTCAGGGCCGCGGCCAAGAACTTCCATGACGTCACCGTCATCGTTGATCCTGCGGACTACCCCCAGGTTCTCTCCGAGATCAAGGAGAGCGGTAATACCACCCTGAAAACCCGCTTCCGCCTCATGGCCAAGGTTTTTGCCCTGACCTCCAAGTATGATACTGCCATTTCCGCCTGGCTCGACGAGGTGGATGTGGACTCAAATGATTATTTCAAATAACAGGAGCCCAAGATGCTGAAGATGGCGGTCCTCCTGTCGGGTTCCGGCAGGACGCTGGACAACTTTCATGAACGGATCGAGGCAGGCAGTCTCGCCGGCCAGGTCCAGGTGGTGATCTCAAATGTCGGTGATGCCCTGGGGCTCGAAAAGGCACGTAATTATGGTTATCCCGCCTTTCACTGCGTCGGTAACGAGGCGACCAATAAGGTCCTTGCTGACTATGACATCGATGTCATCTGTCTGGCCGGTTACCTCAAGTTGTACTCGCCGCCGAAAAATCTCAAACGGGCCGTCATCAATATTCATCCATCGCTGATTCCATCATTTTGCGGTGACGGTTTTTATGGCAGCAGGGTGCACAGGGCGGTCAAGGCACGCGGCTGCACGGTGTCCGGCTGTACGGTACATTTTGCCAACGAGGTTTACGACGAGGGGCCGATCATTGTCCAGAAAACAGTGGAGCTTGATTTTGAAGACAGTGCTGACGATATCGGCCACAAGGTCTTTGATATTGAGTGCGAGGCCTTTCCCGAAGCCATCAACCTGGTGGATGAAAAGGGAATCGATTTCTTCTGGGGGCGTGTCTGATCGTGAGTGACAAGGACCGCGTCATCCTCGGCGCCCGTGATATGGAGCTTGCAGTGAAGCGTATCGCCCTGCAGATCCTCGAGCATAACCATATGGTCGATAACCTGGCAATTGTCGGCATTCATACCTGCGGAGTCAATCTGGCCGAGAGAATCCGCAATATTGTCCAGGATGAAAGAAAGGCCAGGATACCGTTTGGCAGCCTCGACATCAATCTTTACCGGGATGACTGGAGCCTGATTTCCCAGAATCCCATTGTCAAGACCAGTGATATCTCATTTCCGGTGGAGGACCAGCATGTGGTCCTGGTGGATGATGTCCTTTTCACTGGCAGAACCATTCGCGCCGCCATGGAGGCGATCATGGATTACGGCCGCCCCCGGTCCATCCAGCTGGCGGTCCTCATTGACCGCGGTGGTCGGGAGCTGCCTATCCAGGCCGACTATGTCGGACTTGAGACCGTTGTCCGTGCTCAGGAACGAATCAATGTGTGCCTCAAGGATCATGGCGGCCACGATGAGGTCGTTCTTGTCGGATAAGATCTGTGCGGTCCGGATGTACTGTCAAAGCTGGTCCATGAAGATAAAGAAGCACCACCCTTAGGATAAATGACCATGGAACTGCTTGCCCCTGTCGGTAACCTCGATAATTTTGAGGCGGCAATTGAGGCCGGTGCCGATGCGGTCTATGCGGGTGCACCGGCAATGAATGCCAGGAACCTGGCCCGTGACCTGCGTTTTGAAGAGATCGCGGCCATGACCGCGATCTGTAAACAGCAGGGGCGCAAACTCTACCTGGCAGCCAACAGTCTGATCAGGGAAGATGAGCTGGCCAGAGTTGTCGAAACCCTGACAATCCTTGAGCAGATTGGTCCCCATGGACTCATCGTCCAGGACCTCGGTCTTGCAAAGATCATTGCAGACCATTTCCCGACACTATCCCTTCATGCCTCCACCCTCATGGCGGCCCATAATTCCCTGGCGGTTCACGCCTTTGAAGACATGGGTTTTGAGCGGGTGGTGCTTGCCCGTGAGATGACCCTCAAGGAGATCGCAGCGGTATGCCGAAAGACCTCGGTGGAGATCGAAATTTTCATCCACGGTGCCATGTGTTTTTCCTATTCCGGACTCTGCCTTTTTTCTTCGTATCTCGGCGGAAAAAGCGGGCTGCGCGGCCGGTGCGTCCAGCCCTGCAGGCGCAAGTACGATTACAAGACTCAGACACGTGGGCGTGGCAATAAACGTGGCAATAAACGTGGCGGTAAACGCGGCTCCAGGCAAAAGGGCGCGCGCGGCGGTTATCTCTTCTCCATGAATGATCTGGGCGGGCTTGAGGCGGTCCCCGAACTCATCCGCACCGGTGTGGCCTCTCTAAAGATCGAGGGTCGGCTCCGCTCTGCCCACTACGTTTCCCATGTGGTCAGGGCCTATCGGCTGATGATCGATTCCCGGCCGGAAGAGTATGAAAGAAACCTGCGGGCAGCCCGCCGGCTTGGTGAGCAGGCCATGAGCCGCAGAACCGCTCCGGGCTATTTTTTCTCACCCCAGCCACCAGAGGCGATCAGCCCCCATCACTCCGGCAATATCGGCCTCCATCTCGGCAGCCTTAAACAGATTCGAACCGATAAAGAAGGCTGCTGGGGAAGGCTGACAATCAAGCATCCGCTTGCTGTCGGCGATCGTTTACGCATCCACTACGAGTCAAGCGGTGAGCGCAAAGGTTTTACCCTCAAGGCGATGCGGCTTGCAGGAAAACAAATCCCAGGAGCAGAAGCCGGAGCGCAAATTGATTGCGGGCTACCCGGGGCGGCGGCTGCATCAAGCGGGAAAAGGGTTGAGCTGTACAAGGTCGATGTGAAGAAAGAAGCAAAAGAAAATCTTTTTTCGAAAGAGCTGACCAGGAGCAAAAAACAGCTGAATACGAAAGGCAGCATGAGAAGCGACCGTCTCGCTAATCTCCTTGCTGAAATTACACCGCGGCTTGAGCCTCATAGTAGCAAAAGAAAACAGCAGGGGAAAGCAGGCCCTAAAGAGACGGAGGGACCGATCAGGTACAAAGGTGGACGAAAACAACCGGAGTGGTGGCTGAAAGTTGATGATGTTCGTCTTCTTCTTAAACCTCAGCTGTTTAAGGCAGATCGGTTGCTGCTCAAGCTGAACCGGAAAAATACAGCCCAGGCCGGAACCCTTAAACGCTACCTGGGGAAAAATATCAGGAACCTGATCTGGGTGTTGCCGCCGATCCTCTTTGAATCTGAGTTGGTCAACGTCAGCCGCAGTATCCAGACCCTTGTCCGTTCAGGGTTCCGGGGGTTTCAGCTGGGCCATATCAGTCAGGCCTGGCTTTTTGCCGGTCAACGGGTGCACCTGACAGGCGATTACAGCCTCAATCTCCTCAACAGCCAGGCACTCTTCCTCCTTGATGACATGGAGTGGGAGTGCGCCCAGCTCTGTATCGAGTCGGACCGCAATCTTCTGAAAAAAATGGTGCAGGGAGTCAGGAGCCGCCCCCATCGAATCAAGCTGGGCCTCACCGTCTACGGGGCCCCACCGCTTTTTTCCGCCAGACTCAGTGCCAAACAGTTTCAGTTTGACAAAGGCCTCCTCAGCCCCAAAAAAGAGTCCTACACCATGGTCAAGGAGGACGGTCTCACCAAGGTTATCCCCAACCGTCCGTTTTCACTGCTGGGTTTTAAGGATGAACTGGCTGATATCGGTCTGGACTACCTCGTTATTGACCTGTCTCACAACTCCGGTAAAAAGGAGTTTGAGGAAGTTGCAGACAGATTGACCGGAAAAGGGCGTATGATGAAGCTGCCTACCTTCAACTATCTGGGGAAGCTTGACTGAGTATTCTGTCTGGTGATAGAGTCAGGGACTGCAGCGTTTCTTGAATTTTACCGCTGCCGCAGGGACAGGGTTCATTAAATCCGGTTATAAATCCGGTGACACAATACCATTTTGTGAAAAAAATGGTATTGTGTCACCGGATTTAATGTCCTTTTATACCGCCATCTTGCATCAGATATTTCCCTGTGATAGTCTACTAGAAGTTATTGCTGACAATTTGTAACGACCTCCACTTCAACTCATCTGAGAAAAGGAGTACACGTGCAAAGAGTGACTATTCCATGAGCGGCAAGGGCTTGTATATCCAGCTCTTCAGCATACACGGCCTGATCCGGGGCAACAGCCCGGAGCTTGGCCGTGATGCGGACACCGGCGGGCAGGTCAAGTATGTCCTGGAACTTGCCAGGGCCCTTGGGGAAAGAGAGGACGTGGCCGGAGTCGACCTGGTCACCCGTCTGATTGTCGACCGTACCGTCTCCGAAGATTACTCCCGCCCCATCGAACCCCTGTCGGACAAGGCCCGGATCGTCAGGATCCAGTGCGGCGGCAGGAGGTATCTGCGCAAGGAGCTGCTCTGGCCCCATATCGAGGAGTTCATCGACCAGAGCATTCGCTTCATCAAGGAGGAGAACCTCACCCCCGACCTGTTCCACGGTCACTACGCCGACGCCGGTTATGTAGCCATGGAGCTTGCCGCTGCCTTTGACACTCCCTTCGTCTTCACAGGTCATTCCATGGGCCGCAACAAGCTCGCCAAACTTCTGGCGGACGGCATGACCATGAACCAGATCCGCAAACACTATAAGATAGACACCCGGATCCAGGTGGAGGAAGAGGTCATCCAGAGGGCAGATTTGATCCTCACCTCCACCCAGCAGGAGATCGACAAGCAGTATGGCCTCTACAAGGAGCGGCCCAGGAAAATTTTCCAGGTGACCCCGCCCGGCATAGACCTTGAGACCTTCTACCCCTACTACGACACCAAGCTTGACGAAGAGCTGCTCAGTGAGGAAGTCAAGCAGACCAGATTCACCCTGATGCAGGAGCTGCACCGCTTCTGGTCCCACCCGGAAAAACCGTTTATCCTGGCGTTATGCCGGCCGGATCACCGGAAGAATATCACGGGGCTGATCGAGGCCTACGGCAAGAACAAGGAGCTCAGGACCGTTGCCAACCTGGCGATATTTGCCGGTATCAGGCACAATATTATCGGTATGGGGGAAAACGAGCAGGCGGTGCTCACCGACATGCTCCTGCAGATGGACCGTTTTGACCTGTACGGCAAGCTGGCCATCCCCAAGCGCCATGATTTTGCCACCGAGGTTCCGGAACTGTACCGGTTGTGCGCCTCCGGCCATGGGGTCTTTGTCAACCCGGCCCTGGTTGAACCGTTCGGCCTCACCCTGATCGAGGCCTCCGCCTGTGGCCTGCCCATCGTGGCCACCGCCGACGGCGGCCCGGTGGACATCGTGGCCAACTGCGGAAACGGCCTGATTGTGGACGCGGCAAGACCCGATGAGATCGCCTCCGCCCTCTACGAGGTGTTGGTCGACACCGACACCTGGGCCAGGTACTCCAACAACGGCATCAACGGAGTGCGCCGCCACTATTCATGGAAACACCACTGCGAGGAGAGCATCAAGGCCTTTCACAGGCTGCTGCCCGGTGCCCCTGAGAACGAGAGGTTGGAGCAGAGGCCCGCGGGTCCCCCCTCATTCGGCAAGCGGCTGACCAGTCTGAACAGGTTGATGATAACAGACATTGACAACACCCTGGTCGGTGACGACCAGTCAATGAAGGCCCTCTTTGAGATCTTAAGCCGGCACCAGGCGGACATCGCCTGGGGCATGTCCACCGGTCGCAGCCTGGAGCTGACTTCGGAGGCGATGACCGAGTACAACATCCCCATGCCGGATATCATCATCTGTTCGGTGGGAACCGAGATCTATTACGGCCCCGACCTGCGTATGGACAAGGGATGGCAGCAGCATATCTCCCGCTACTGGCGGCCCGAGGAGATCAAGGAGTGTCTGCAGGAGCTGGAATTCCTGGTCTTCCAGGAGGCGGAAGGACAGCGCAGCCACAAGATCAGCTACTACCTGGAAGAAAAAAACGACCGGCTGGCCCGGGTCAACGAGGCCCTGTTTGCCCGAAAGCTCAGGTGCCAGGTAATCTACTCCCACGGACAGTTCCTGGACATCGTGCCCTGGCGCGCCTCCAAAGGCAAGGCCATCGATTACCTGCGCTACAAGTATAAGTTCTCCACCCGTCATGTGATGGTGGCCGGAGACTCCGGCAACGACGCAGACATGCTCTCTGGCAAGGCCCGGGGGCTCGTGGTCGGCAATTACGCGGAAGAGCTGGCCGCCCTCAAGGGGTGCCGGACGGTCTTTTTCAGTGAACACAACTATGCCAAGGGAATCATCGACGGGCTGCACCACTACAGCTTTATCTAACCCTTCGGCAAATCACCGCCACGTCTCGCCTGCAGGCCGCAGGAAACCGGTATTGACATGCCCCTCTACTCAAGCAGGGTCGCGGCCCGGGGCCTGAACTGGAGGTGGTAGAGCATCTCCAGGTACCGGTTGGTCTCCTGTCGTTCCAGGTTGGTGGCGTACTTCCAGAAGCCGTAGATACAGGTCAGGGTGAGCAGCCTCCTGGCATACCGTTTCCAGGTATACTTTGCCTCCACCCTCCGTACCCCGCCCACGGATATCTTCTGCCAGTAATCCGGTTCCCGGCCACACCGATCAAGGAAGTCGCTGATTTTTTCCGCCGCCTTCTCTCCGTGGTTGGGATCGATATGAAAGCCCGAGATCCCGTCTTCAATGATTTCCAGCGGCCCACCGTAACAGGTGGCAAAGGTGGGCAGCCCTGAGGCCATGGCCTCGATGACAGTGAGCCCGAATGCCTCAAAAAATGCGGGCTGGACAAAGGCCCCCCTCCGGTCGGCGATATAGCGGTACAGCTCGCCCGAGAGATTCTTGTCAAGCCGCATGCCGAGCCAGCGCACCTGATCATCAAGGCCGTATTTTTCAAAGAGCTCATGCATCTTCAATATCTGCTCCCGCTCCTCGGCGTCCCCTGAGTTGTCCGGATGCACGGTTCCGCAGACAATCAGCAGGTTGGCCTCCCTCCGCAACCGCTCGCTTGCCCCATACCACTCGACCAGGCCGGAAAGATTCTTGATATGGTCCAGCCTGGCCATGGAAAAGATGATCGGCCTGTCGGGCTCGGTAAGAAAGCCGCGGCTGTCCGGCAGATCGGCGGAAAAGATCAGCTGCCAAAGCTCCGAGTGCAGCCCCTCGATCCTGCGGCTCTCCTCGGTATAGGGAAAGTAGACTTCATCGTCCGCTCCGGGGGAGACGATGTTGAACTTGGGATCAAAGACATCGATGCCGTGGATCACCCTCTGCAGACCCGGCATGGTAAAGGAGCCGTAGGATTCATACTGTCCTATCACATCGTTTGAGCCTGCGATCTCCTGATAGGTGGAGGAGATGATAAAATCAGCCCCGTTCATGGCGATCAGGTCGGCGGTGAACTGACAGGAGAAGTGATACTGCTCCTCCATCTCCTGCCAGTAGAGGGCGGAGTAGAGGTACTTGGTCTTTTCCAGGGCGTGGGCGATATTGCACTGGGTGACCCCCAGGTTATGGGCCAGCAGTGAGGCCACCAGGTTGCCGTCGGAGTAGTTGCCGATCACAAGATCGGGGCGGCGTCCCAGGCGGGCCATGATCTCCCTCTTGGACTCCATGGCGAACTCTTCCAGGTAAGGCCACACCTCAAAGCGTGAGATCCAGTGAGGAATGACGGCCCCGTCCTGATTCCGGAAGGGGATCCGGATAATGTGCACATTTTCACAGCCGTTGACAAGCTCTTCGGGTTGGTTGCAGGAGGTTCCGTTGGCCTCGGGAATCAATCTGGTCACGATCAGGATCCTGGGGGCGATATCCAGCCCCTGGTTCCGCAGTCTCTCCTGCATTTCCCGCTCAAGGGCCCGGACCTGATCCAGGATATAGACCACCTGGCCCCCTGTGTCGGGAAGGCCGAGGACATGGTCCTGGCCGAAATAGCCGTGGGGCGAGAAGATCACCACATTGAATATCATCGGTATCCTGCCTAAAAAATCTTCCAGGATCTGATGGTCCGGGACCTCCAGCAGGTTGGCAAGAAGGCTCATGGACTCGCGGATCATGGCAAGTTTTTTGCCCCAGCCCGCCTCAAAGCCCAACGGGTTCAGATCACCCTCTATGTCCTGCCACTCCAGGTCTTGCGGGCAGGTATCCATGTAAGCCATGGCAGTGACCAGGGAGTCACGAAGCTCGGCCACCGAACCGATATGGTCATTGATCATAAAGGGCTGCTCGCCGTAACCGTGCATGCGCAGAAATGAGAGGAGCAGCTCCCCGCCCCGGCTCAACTCGTTGCCGAGCCGGCCGGAAAACTTGCGATTGAGGAATTCAACCCCGTGGCCGATGGATCTTGCCTGGTTCATCTTGGGAAAATCGCGTTCAAAAGGGCCGAAATCGATCTCCAGGATACGGGCCCGGCTGTCTCCGGTCACCAGTCCTTCCTTGAAGCCGAGAAATTCGGCAACGGAGATCTCCTCAAAGGCCATCGACTCAAAGTGATAGCGGAGAAAGTGCCAGCGGGCAACGCCGGGGCGGATGTCAAAGTAGAACCAGGGATCATCGAGGGCCGCCTCCTGGGTATGTTTCAGGGCCTGGCCCAGGGGAGAGTCAAGCAGCTCCATGCATTCCTGTTCATTGCAGAATGCGCTGAAATCATCCCAGATATCACTCCCCAGGAGCAGGCTCTTACCCCGTGACTGGTACCTGCGAAAGAGGCTGTAGACCAGCTTCCTGTTATCGCTCACAAAATTCATCAACTGCTTAAGCATTGAAAATTACACCATGTTTTGAATTATTATGGGACAGCCATCCTGAAAGGCTCCACCTGTTCCCGTCTCCTGCCCCAGACGGCTGCGGGGTATTACGATTTGCCTCGGACAAATTATTCTTCTATACTTTTAATGAAGCGTATCAAAAATAGTTTTAGATAGGAAGAAAGCCATGGGACAAAAACTGATTCTCTCCTTCGGCGAAATTGTCTGGGACCAGTTCGGAGAAAAATCGATCCTCGGCGGCGCCCCCCTGAATGTGGCCTACCATCTGCATATGGCCGGGGCAAAGACCAGGCTGATCAGCCGGATCGGCTCCGATCAACTCGGACGGGAGACCATTGACAAGCTAAGGGGCATGGGCCTTGACTGCTCCGGGGTCCAGGTGGATGATGAGCTTGCAAGCGGCAGGGTGTTCGTCACCCTCGATGATCAGGGACAGCCGAGCTACGACATAGCCGATCCGGCTGCCTGGGACGCCATCGGTTACCCGCCCGACGAACAGAGCCTCCTGCCCGACACCTACCACCTGGTATTCGGCACCCTGTCCCAGCGACACAACCGCAGCCGGGAAAGTCTTGCAAAGTTGATCGCCGGAGCTGACACCATCTTCTACGACGTCAACCTGAGACCTCCCCACACAACCATGCAGCTGGTCAAGGATTCTCTTGACGCCGCCGATGTGGTCAAGGTCAACGTTGAGGAGCTGGAGCTTCTCGGCTCCTGGTTTACCGAAAAAGATGACAATATCCAGCAGACCGCAGCAACCCTGCTCAAGGACTTTGCTCTTTCACTTATGGCGGTGACCGATGGGGATAAAGGGGCATGGCTGATCTCAGGGGACGGTACTGTGAAGAGCCACCCGGGATTTCAGGTCACTGTCTGCGACCCGGTGGGCAGCGGAGACGGGTTCTTCTCGGTCCTGATTCGAGGTTTTCTGGAATCCATGGCCCCTGAGAAGATACTCATTGAGGCAAACAGGCTCGGGGCATGGATCGCCTCCCGATCCGGGGCGACCCCGCCTTATGAATGAAAACGCTACTGGCTGAAGGTGATGGTGACAGAAAATCCGGAACAAAATCCGGTGACACAATACCATTTTTTTCATAAAATGGTATTGTGTCACCGGATTTTGTTCAACTATCTGGGAAAGCTTGACTGAGTACTCTGTCTGGTAATGGAGTCAGGGACCGCAGCATTTCTTGAATTTTTTACCGCTGGTGCAGGGGCAGGGCTCGTTTCTGCCGACTTTGCTGTCAGGCGCTGATCCCGGCTGAGTTTCCTCCAGCGTACCGTCAATATAAAACCAACATCCATCTTCTTTTACAAAACGGCTCGTTTCACACAGTTTTAAGATCTTTCCATCCGATATGGCCGTCGCCTGAAATTCAACGATGCCTTCACTGTCACTTTGCCGACCGTTTTTCGTGCGGATTACAACCAGATTTTTCCAGGCCGGGATCGTCGCCGGGTCGATGTTAGAGGGCCTGGTGGTCGGATGCCATGTTGACAAGAGGTAGGCGATATTTTTCAGAACAAAGGCGCTGTATCTTGAACGCATCAGGGCCTCGGCTGTGGCAGCGTTTTCACCTCCGCTGAGCAGTCTCGAACAGCAGTTGGAAAAAGGTTGGCCGGACCGGCAGGGGCATTCTTTCAGTTCAGTCATATCCTTTCCTGATGTGAGGTGATTCAGGTTCTTTGTCGTGAAGTGTTTTTTTCCTGCAGACCCATGGCACAGTCAATCCTGTTTGACTGGCTTCTTCCTGTTGGGGTAAAATGAGATACGGATTTACTGTTTCAGCTCCATGAAATAAATACTATTCAGGGCACCTTGAAAAATTGCCTTTCAGGTCAAACTCTTCGTTACAAGATAAATTTTATCCTCGGAATATCACTCATATGCCTGCGGTAAAATTTATCTCGTGCCTCGACTTTGGCCTGAAATACTAATTTTTCAAGGTACCCTTCAGTGATCAAATGAGCCTTTTTTCATTTTTAAGGTTTTTTAGAAAAGGAGATAAATCGCACTGGGAAAAAATCTATTCTTCCCATTCATCTCAACAGCTAGGCTGGTACCAGGAATCCCCTGAAATTTCTCTGCAGTTCATTGCCGACAGCAAGTCTGGTTTTGAGGCTCACATTATTGATGTCGGCGGCGGGACTTCACGCTTGGCTGAAATGTTGCTTCAGCAAGGATATCATAATCTGACTGTTTTTGATATTTCATCACAGGCGCTGAATGTTGCCCGCCTGTCACTTGCTGAGAAGGCAGAAAGGATTACCTGGATCGAAGGTGATATAATTTCGTATAGTTTTGATCAGCAATATGATATCTGGCATGACCGGGCGGTTTTTCATTTCCTGACAGAAGCAGAAGACAGGCAAAAATATATGCAGACATTGAACAGGACGCTCTCTGCAAATGGTCATTTTATCATCTCAACCTTCAGCCCCGAAGCACCTCCAAAATGCTCCGGCATACCTGTTGCCAGGTATACTCCTCAGTCACTCCGCAAAGAAGTCGGCAGCGGGTTTGAACTCCTCGACTCAAGAGAAGAATTTCACCGCACACCTGCCAATACAGAGCAGAAGTTCATTTATTGCCTTTTTAAACGTAGCTCCTGATGATTACCTAAATTGATCTGTTGTCGATAACCTAAAGGCCACCCTAAAAGAAAGCGGCATGGTTGGAGGTAAACAGCAGAGGATCACGTTTAAGAATCGGGCTGATCGCCGGATGACGCTTGAACTCCCGGTCAAGAAAGACACGGATATCTTTGCGGTGCCAGCTTAAGGGGTGGATAAAGTCCCGGTAGAGGGAGAGATCACCCCGGTAGAATTCCCTGGAATCCAGCTGCAGGTCATCCTCCCCACCCAGCGGCATGTTGAAGATTGCAAGATTTAAAAAGGTGATCAGCTTCGCGTGTCTGGCTGTGAAAGCCAGGGTGTTGCGAGCCGCGGCATGACTCTCCTGGGGAGTTCCGAAGAGAAGGTAAACGTAGGTGGCAATCCCTGCGTCATGGAGGCAGTGCAGGGTGGCTGAGACCGATTCAAGGTTGATTCCCTTGGCCATGGCTGTGAGCACTTCCTGGTCACCCGATTCAATTCCCAGTTTCAGCATCTTACAGCCGGATTGTTTCAGTTGTCGGCAAAACGATCGGTCGGTCAGGAATCGACTCACCCTTGCAAAACCGTACCACGGAACCGGTTTTTCCCGTTTGATCATTGCCTGCATCAGGGCCGGGCTGACAGCGTTGTCGAGAAAATGGACAAGGGCGGGGTGGTGTTTTTCAATCAGCTGGTCCAGATCGGCCATGACAGTGTCGATTGCCGCGGCCAGGTAAGGATTGCCTTCGGCCTTTTCTGGACAAAACGAACAGCGGTTCCAGTAACAGCCCGATGAAGCAGCATAGGGAAGGATAAAACCAGGGGCCAGGTAGTCGGAGTTCGGCAGCCCGTCAAAAGTCGGCGTTGCGTGCTGTTGCCGATCCTTGTCACCAGTGAGAATGTTGAGGAGTTGTTGCTCACCGGGACCGGCCACCAGGTAGTCGATCAGGTGTGAAAAAGGATTTTGCCAACCCGGTTTTCGCATCCAGGAGGTGACCAGACCGCCGCCGACAATAATTTCAATGTGCGGGTACCTGCTTTTGACAAAACCGATCATCGAAAAGCAGGTCAGGGCCTGGCTCAGGTAGTTGAGAGAAAAGCCGATTCGTTTGATCTTCTTTTCTTCGATCAGATCAGGCAGCCGTTGTCCAAACCAGGGGAAAAAGATCGATTGCTCAGGCTGTGCCGAACTTCTAAGAAGATCTTCACTGCTCAGCGGTGAAAGGGTCTGGTCCTGAAAATTGCTCAGGCTCAGTTGAAGCCCCCTGGTCTTTCCTGTCAGCTCCAGCAGTCGGTTGATATCCGAGACACACCTCTGGTAACGGGAAGAGTTCTGGTAGGTGGCCGGGTTACGAAGTGACTCCAGGTTGCGGCTGCGATTTTTGGCCGCCCTCCGGCTCCACGTATCATCGGCTGTGGTTTCTTCGGCAAGAAGGTGAAGTTGTGCCTCGATGTTTGCATCCAGCAGGTAGCAGGGCTGGTCGTGAGCGAGAAGAAATCCTGCCAGGCGACTGATTCCTGCCGGTGGTTCGCAGGCCTTTGCAAGGGGAGGAAAGACAAGAAGCATTTTGGTTTTCGGCTAAGGGGCTTTTTAAGGCAATTTTTATCGGATAACTATTTCGCATACATTCTCCTCCATTTGAACAAAAAAAAGCGGCCGCCGCATCATTTAGATGCAGCGGCCGCCTCATGAGCCGGTTTCAGGCTCGCCAGGGAGTTTTACGATCTAGTCGATCTCATACTCCACCTGCTTGGTTTCCTGATAGATTACATCACCTTTCTTGCCGCTGATGTAGTAGTAGAGCTTGACATCAAATTCAACATTTTCAATGTCAGTGTCGAAATGCATCAGGAATTGCTCTTTCTGGGTTTCCATGGGTTGCAGGGTCAGATCAACAATTTCTTTGATCTGCCAGGCTCCGTAGCGCATGCGGCCATTGAGATCTTTGCCGATCTCCCACCACTTCTTTTGCGCATTGAAGAGTACTTGTTTTTCGGCGTCTTTTTCATCCAGATTTTTGGCGGTCACATCCAGGACCACTTTGCCTGACCACAGTCAGCCGTCTGGAACGCGATGGCCGGTCTTGTTTTCGATAAAGACGGTGACCACTGCACTGGGAATCCAGGTTTTTTCTTCCTTGACCTTCTTTTTCAGAGTACCGGGAAGTTGACGGTAGGGGATGATCTCCACCTGCATGCCAAGGCCTTCCTTGACAGTGTCAAGATCGTGGCCGCCAGGGAAGGTGTGGCCGTTCTTCATGTGACAATCCTGGCAGGTCTTGGAACCGCCTTTGGCAATGTAGGCGTTCTGGTAACTGCCGGACAGGGTGTTGCACTGGATAATATCTCCATCCGGAGCCTTGTATTTGCCGTGACACTGCATACAGAAAGAGGCACGGGTCATATCCAGCGACTCCTCGGTGGGATGGGCGTCGTCAGCATCTTCGCCTTCGGGGCCATAGATCATACCGGGTTTTGGCGGTCCATTGAGACCGACGGCAACGGCGTTGGCCTTGATGTTGTGACAGGACAGACAGCCGACATTAAGCCTGGCCAGCTCTTTTTTGGCAGCATCACCGGCCTTGGTCCCTTTTTTCTTGTGGGCGGTGACGATCATCTTGCCGATCTCTACGGCCAGTTCCTCAGAGGCATATCTTACGGTGGGGGCATGGCAGTCGAGACATTTCATGACCTGGGCTTTGGTCAGGGGAGTCTTCCACTCCTTGGCCAGACCGATGGCGATATAATTATGCATTCCGCCCAACGATGAGATAACTGCTTTGGAGTGCCAGGAGCCACTCCACTGTTCATGGGCCTCCTCATGGCATTCCAGACATTTTGACTCATCGAACATCTTGGCCAGTTCATCTATTGAGTTGGCCAGTTTTTGTTCTGCACACTGTCCTTCACCTCCCAGAGGGAGGAAGAGCAGAGGGAGCAGTAAGATAATTGCTAACGACATTGACTTCATAAAGGCCCTCCTTTAATTGGGTAATCTATGTGGAAAGCAGTAAAATGAAACTTCATCCGCACTTTTTTTGTCTCCCGGACGTTTTCCACTTTAAGTGGTTACGTTTTGAGATCCGTATTTTTGAAACGAAAGATCACTTTGGAGGTTTCCACAGTTTTTTGTCATTTTCCGATCCTCTTTTGATTTCCTCCTTCTGTTTGAGTTTTGGAAAATGTGGCCATCTTAAAGGGAATCAAGATGGGGTAAATTTTGATGCTACATTGTGACACTTGTTTGAAATGATTATCAACTATGGTTACAAAAAAGTCCAGTGGTATTTGTCTCTGTTGCTTGAAGGAAAAGTTTTTTTCCTGTAATTTTCATGATTAGACCCTATAAAAAATTATAGGCGGAAGTGATGGAAACAACAAACTGAATAGGAATATCTGAAGACCACTCCGGAGTGAGTCGGTTTCAGTCCGAAAAAGGCGGGAGTACCATGAGTGAAGAAAAGAAATTTGATCCGAGGAAAAGAAAAAAGCTGAATAACCCGTTACGGCTTCAATGGGTGCCACCATTCAGGGTCGTTGAACTGATGGGGTTGAACAGAGAGGGGACCTACCTGGATGTCGGAGCGGGTACGGGATATATAAGTCAGGCTATTGGTACACTCCTCAATGGGCCGATCATCCACGCCCTGGATATCGAACCTCTGATGATTTCAGAAATGGAAATAACCCTGGAAGCCGCACCCTGGATACATCCACAGCTGATGGAACG
>JBDLID010000034.1:0-25793 GCA_039715055.1 Thermodesulfobacteriota bacterium
CGGCTCGAAGCTGACAAGGACAAAGAGCAGGAGGCACCACGTCTCAGGTTCAAAGAGGAGAACCCCGACTACAAACCAGCCAAAGCGGTCCGTGCCAAGAAAGAGAAGTTTGAAGAGGTGGAGTATCGCCCCCATATAACCAGTGGGATTGACAATAAAACGATCTTTGAAGTGATCAAGGCAAAGTTCCCGCAGGTATCGGTTTTCCGTCAACCTGATATCAGCCCAGAAAAATTGGAAACACTGGGTAAAGAGTACATCCTCGACATTGTAGTTTCCCAGGAGGACTACGCTCCGCTCATTTCGTTTATTAAAGAGGAAAAATCCCTCGGCCTTGACCTGCTTCTTCATCTCAGCGCCATCGACTGGGAGGACCACATCGACGTCATTGTCCATTTTCTCTCAACTGGAGATAATAACAAATTATTCATCCGCTGTTCGCTTGACAGAAAAGCCCCTGCCATTGAGACGATCTCGACGATCTACAAGGGTGCTGAATGGCACGAAAGGGAGGTCTATGACCTGTTCGGCGTACACTTCAGCAACCACCCTGATCTTCGCCGGATATTTTTAAATGACGATTTCCCCGGTTATCCCCTGCGCAAAGACTTCGACGATCCCCAGCGCGTTGTCAAACGTCCCTACTGATCGTCAGGAGAATCAATCACAATGACCATGATGAACCTGCAGCCCCAAAACGACTTTTCTCCAGAAGACAACATCATTCCGGAGGGATTCAGGAGTGTCTCATGCGATCAGGAGACCTCCGAGGAATACTATCTGAACATGGGGCCCCAGCACCCGTCCACCCACGGGGTCCTGCGCCTGGTGCTCAAGCTCAACGGTGAAAACGTCCTTGAGGTGGTGCCCCATCTCGGCTATGTCCACCGGGGCCTTGAAAAGGTGGCTGAGAACCAGACCTACCTGCAGAACATCCATCTCACCGACCGGCTCGACTACCTCTCCAGCCATATCAACAACCTCGGCTACTGCATGGCCATGGAGCAGGCGCTTGAAATCGGTGTTCCGGAACGTGGTGAATACATCCGGGTCATGCTCAGTGAACTGCAACGCATCCAGTCACACCTCCTCTGGTGGGGAGTCTCCGGCATGGATCTCGGCGCTGTCACCACCTTTCTTTACGGCTTCAAGGAGCGGGAGTTGATCACCGACATCTTTGAAGAGCTGTGCGGAGCCAGGTTGACCATGAACTTCTTCAGGCCCGGCGGCTCCTTTGCAGATGTACCTGACACCTTCATTGGGAGGGTCAAAAACGTCATTGAGGTCATGAAACCGGCGCTTGATGAGTACAACCGATTGCTCAGCGGCAACATCATCTTCCTCGAAAGGACCAGAAACATCGGCATCCTCAGCCGTGAAAACGCACTTTCCTACGGCTGTTCCGGTGCGGTGCTGCGCGCCTCCGGTGTTTCATATGATGTCCGCAAAAACGACTGTTACTCCATCTATGACCGTTTTGAATTTGATGTCCCGACCCGAACCACCGGCGACTGTTTTGACCGATACAGCCTGAAGATGGAGGAAATGGCCCAGTCTCTGCGAATCCTCGAGCAGGCTGTGCAATCTTTCCCTGAAGGCCCCCACCGCAGCAAGGAGAAGGCGGCCTACAAACTGCCCAAAGGCAGCTACTACAGCCAGGTGGAAACGGCAAGGGGACTGCTCGGCACCTACATTGTTGCCGAAGGCGGTGCCAAACCTTACCGGGTCAAGTTCCGTTCCCCGAGCTTTTCCAACCTCAGCATCCTCAACGAGTTGTCAGTGGGGCATAAAATTGCCGATATCGTCACCATCCTTGCCACGCTGGATTTTGTCGTCCCGGATCTCGACCGATAACCGTCATCAATCATTGATAAACTGCCCATGAACACTCTCCCCACAGACAGTCTCTATCCGGTCCACAATGCCATCGGCAACATGGTCCGTGCGTTTTTCCCTGAGAGCGCTCTTGTCATCAACAGTCTGCTCACCATCATCAGCCTGCTCCTGCTGGTGGCGCTGCTGCCGGTCTTTCTCATCTGGCTGGAGCGTAAGGTGGCGGCCCATTTCCAGGCACGTCTCGGTCCCATGCGTGTCGGTTACCACGGGTTGCTCCAGTCCACCGCTGATGGTCTCAAACTGATGTTCAAAGAGATCTTGAAACCGGAAGGGGCTGACACATTCGTCTTTTTCCTCGCCCCCATCCTGCCCGCTTCGGCCACATTTCTGGTCATGACCATCCTTCCCTTCGACCACCCTCTCCAGGTGGCAGACCCTGCAGGCGGCGTCATCTATGTTATCGGCATCTCAGGGCTGTCCATCCTTGGAATTCTCCTTGCCGGCTGGGCGTCGAACAACAAGTATTCCCTGCTCGGCGCCATGCGCTCGGGTGCCCAGATGGTCTCCTTTGAAATTTCCCTGGCGCTCATCATGCTTGTCATTGTCATGGTTACCGGTACGGCCTCACTGCGCGAGATCGTTTTATCGCAGCAGGGTACGGTGATCGACTGGTGGATCTTCAAGCTCCCTGTTCTCGGCATCATCGGTTTTCTCATGTATATGATCTCATCCACCGCCGAGCTTAACCGGGCGCCCTTTGATATCTCCGAGGCCGAGTCGGAACTCACCGGCGGCTTTGCCACCGAGTACTCGGGGATCAGCTTTGCCATGTTCTTCTTTGCCGAGTTCGTCAATATGTTCGTCTCGGCAGGTCTTGCCGCAACCTTTTTCCTTGGCGGCTTTCTCGCACCCCAGTTCGGTATAGCAGTGCTCGATCCGCTGCTCAATCTAATCCCCGGATTTATCTGGTTTTTTGCAAAAACATTTTTTGTCATCTTCCTCTACATGTGGTTCAGGTGGACCTTTCCGCGCCTGCGGGTTGACCAGCTGATGTACCTGGAATGGAAGATGCTGCTGCCGGCCAACCTCCTACTGCTCATGCTGGCCGGTATTTTCATGGCCATGGGATGGATACTCTAATGAAACAGACCGTAATGCACCCGCAACAGAATACATCGCCCACCGGTGTCGCCTATATCGCTAAGGCCATCAGTGGTTTTTTCTCGCTGCTCACCGGAATGGGGGTCACTATTGCCTATTTTCTCAACCCGAAAAAAATCGTCACCCAGCAGTACCCGGAAAACAGGGATAGTCTGGAAATGATGACCCGCTTCCGCGGCCACCTGTCATTGATTCTCGACGAGAAGGGCAGCCATCGCTGCACCGCGTGCGGTATCTGTGAAAAGGCCTGCCCCAACGGAACCATTACGGTACTGACCACCAAAGATATCACCGGCCGCAAGATCCTTGGACGTTATATCTACCGTCTCTCCCAGTGCACCCTGTGTAATCTCTGTGTTGAATCCTGTCCATATGCAGCCATCAAAATGGGCCGGGATTTTGAACTGGCAACCTACGACCGCGAACAACTGACCTTTATCCTCAACCCGGAAGAGGTGAAACAATCATGACCGACACCCTCTTTTATATCCTGGCCGGCGGCCTGATTCTGCTTTCACTTTTTGCCGCCACCCTGCCCAACCTGCTGCACGGTGCCATCTCGCTCATCGGCTCATTTTTCATCACCGCTGCGCTCTATATCATGCTCAGGCTGGAATTCGTCGCCCTGTCGCAGATCATGCTCTACATCGGCGGCATCATTATCTTCATGCTGATCATCATCCTGCTGACCACCGGCCTCGGTGAAGATGACAGCCTCAACAGAATTTCCCTTATGCAGCGGGCCAAAAGAGGGCTGATCCCGGTGATGTTTTTAAGCGGTCTCTTTCTTTTTCTCAACCAGGCGCCCTCGCCACTGCTTCAATCCGGTACCCATCGTGGCGCCCCGGTCACCCTGGACGACATTGGAATTCGACTGTTGTCAACAGAGGGCGGCTTCATCGTTGCCTTTGAAGTAATTTCCATACTGTTGCTGGTAGCGCTGGTCGGCGCTGTGGTCATCGCCCGCCGCGATCCGCAGGAGGAGCAGTCATGAGTCTTGACAATTTCATCATTCTCTCACTGATCCTCTGCGGAATCGGGATATACGGGGTTCTCACCAGACGAAACCTGATCGGCATCCTGCTCTCCGTTGAAATCATCCTCAACGGCGCCAATATTAATTTCGCGGCCTTTGCCCATTTCCGAGCGGCTGACCCGGTTGCCGGAGCCATTTTCCCGATCTTTGTCATGGCTGTCTCAGCCTGCGAAATGGCAGTGGCTCTCGCCATTATCATTTCCATGTATCGGCGCAAAAGACGCCTCGACGTCTATCGTCTGGAGGAACTCAATGGCTGATTTCATCTTCACCCACAGCTACCTGATCCTGCTCTTCCCCCTGCTCTCTTTTGCACTGATCACCTTCTTCATGCTCCATTGGCAAAACAGGACCGTTGGGAAACTGGCCATCGTTCTGTCCGGCCTCTCTCTTTTCTACGGATTGCTCACGGTTGTGACCTATCTCATCAGTGGTCTTGGTACCCCTGACCGCTCCGTGCTCTGCTTTGATCTGGCCTGGCTCAACTTCTCACCGGAGCTTACCGCTAACATGGGGATCTACCTTGATCCCATCTCGGTGATGATGGTCTTTGTCATCACCGTTATCTCGCTGCTGGTCAATATCTACTCGGTGGGCTACATGAAGGGTGACTCCGGCTTCAACCGCTTCTTTGCGCTGCTCGCCCTGTTTTCCTTTTCCATGCTCGGCCTGGTGGTCTCTTCCAACATCCTCCAGATGTTTGTCTTCTGGGAGCTGGTCGGAGTCTCATCGTACGCGTTGATCGGTTTCTGGTATGAAAAACCGTCGGCGGTTGCCGCCTCCAAAAAGGCCTTTATCGTCACCCGTTTTGCCGACGCCTTTTTTCTTATCGGCATCCTGACGGTGAGTTTTGTCACCGGCTCCTTTGACTTTGCGACCTTGAACAATCCTGAAACCGCTGCCGCTCTCAACAAAACGCTTATTTTCGGCGGTCTCTCAGTCAACCTGCTGACACTTACCAGCCTGCTTATCTTTGCCGGCGGCTGGGGAAAATCTGCCATGTTTCCACTCCATATCTGGCTGCCCGATGCCATGGAGGGTCCCACTCCGGTCTCCTCCATCATCCACTCCGCCACCATGGTGGTGGCCGGCGTTTATCTGACCGCACGAATGTTCCCCCTGTTCTCGGCCTCTGCCACTGCCATGGGAGTCATTCAGTTCATCGGCGCCTTTACCGCTCTTTTTGCCGCGGTGATTGCCATCACCCAGTATGACATCAAGCGAATCCTCGCCTTTTCCACCCTGTCCCAGCTGGGCTATATGCTCTTTTCTCTGGGAGTGGCCAAGGTCGCTGCCGATGGCCACCATGGAGCCGACATCAACCCGCTCGGCTACTCGGCCTCCATGTATCATGTCTTTACCCACGCCTTTTTCAAATGCATGCTCTTCCTCGGCGCAGGCTCAGTGATTCACGCGGTTCACTCAAACAATATCATGGACATGGGCGGCCTTAAAAAACTGATGCCCAGGACCTACTGGTCACTGCTGGTCGCATGTCTGGCCATTGGTGGACTGTTCCCGCTCTCAGGATTCTGGTCCAAGGACGCCATTCTCCTTGCTGCCCTGCAGTCCGGTCACAAGACCACTTTTCTTGTCGGCCTGGTGACCGGTGGACTCACCGCCTTTTACATGTTCAGGCTCTTTTTTCTCACCTTTCACGGTGAGCCCCGTTCTGAGCTGCATGACGTTCACGAGGACCCGTGGATGACTCTGCCCATTGTCATCCTCACCGTCCCCACGGTAACCGCCGGGCTCCTCGAACATTTTTTTATCCATTACGTCACTGTTCCCGGATTCAATGAACCTTCGCATTTCGGTCATCCCGGCTGGCTGCCCTGGGCAGCAACCGGTGCAGCGGTTTCTGGCATCGGTCTGGCCTGGCTCCTCTACGGGCAGGGCAAAACCGATGCGGCGTCCTCCCTGAAAAAAGTTGCCGGCCCTCTCCACACTCTTGTTTACAACAAATTCTACATCGACGAGGTGTACCTCTTTGTCACCCATAAAATAATCTTCGGCGGGATTGCTGCACCCATCAAATGGTTTGACCGGCAGATCGTCGACGGCTCGATGAATCTCACCGGCTGGCTGCTCCAGAAAGGCGGCAAAGGTGTTCGACTGCTGCAGAACGGCCAGCTCCACTTCTATCTCGGTGTCACCGTGATCGGTCTCATCGTCATCCTCTTTCTCGGAAAATAATAACGGAGTCACACTTTATGAACGGCCCCCTGCTTCTCACCCTGATCTGGGTTATCCCCTTTGTCATTGCCCTGATCACGCTGCCACTGCACAACGACGACCACCTGCGTATCAAGCAGGTCTCCCTGTGGGGCAACCTGGTTAACCTGATCTTCGTCATCAGCCTCACCTTCAAATTTATTGGAGACACAGCCGCCGCCCCCCTGGCAGTTACCGATAGCCTGAGCCGCTTCCAATACACCTACAAGGTGGTCTGGTTTCAGATACTCAATATAGAATACAATATCGGTGTCGATGCCATATCGGTGCTGATGATGCTTCTCACCGGTATTGTGATTTTCTGCGGGGTTCTCGCCAGCTGGAATGTCAAAAACCAGGCCAAGGAGTTCTTCGTTCTCCTCAACGTCCTGGTGGCAGGAGTTTACGGGGTATTTGTCTCCATTGACCTCTTCACCTTTTTCCTCTTCTACGAGATTGCGGTACTGCCCATGTACCTGCTCATCGGTCTCTGGGGAACCGGTAAAAAGGAGTATGCCGCCATGAAACTGACCCTCATGCTGGTGGCCGGCTCCGCATTTATCCTTGCCGGAATCCTGGCCCTCTACTTCGAGTCCGGATTGAACACATTTGACCTGGACCAACTCTCCAGGGTGCGGTTCTCCGATTCATTCCAATACTGGGTCTTCCCCATCATCTTCTTCGGCTTCGGAGTCCTCGGCGCCATCTTTCCCTTTCATACCTGGTCACCGGACGGTCACGCCTCAGCTCCGACCGCTGTCTCCATGCTTCATGCCGGCGTCCTGATGAAACTCGGTGGTTACGGCTGCCTGCGGGTGGCCATGTATCTGCTGCCGGAAGGGGCGCAGATGTGGATGACATTTTTCCTTGTTCTCGTCACCATCAACGTCTTCTACGGTGCACTGGGTGCCCTCCGCCAGACAGACCTGAAGTATATCACTGCCTACTCATCTGTCTCCCACTGCGGACTGGTCCTGTTCGGCTTCACCGCCATGACCTTCACCGGTCTCAAGGGCGGTGTCCTGCAGATGATCTCCCATGGATTAATGACCGCTCTGTTTTTCTGTCTCATTGGTATGATTTACGGAAGGACCCACACCCGAACGGTCAGTGAGATGGGAGGGTTGATGAAGGTCATGCCGTTTTTATCGGTGGCCTTTGTGGTGGTCGGTTTTGCAGGACTCGGCCTCCCCAGTCTTTCCGGCTTTATCGCCGAGGCCAATGTCTTTGTCGGTTCCTTTGCAAACCCGGCAACAATCAACCGGGTCTGCACCGTGCTGGCGGTGCTCTCCATCGTCGTCACCGCAGTCTATGTCCTGCGCACTGTCAACGGGTTGGTGGGCGGGCCGGTGAGTGATCGTTTCAAAGAACTGAGCGATGCCTCGCTGATGGAAAAAGTACCGGTGACCATACTGCTCTTCTGCCTGTTCGGTATGGGCATCATGCCCGGCTGGATCATTGATCTCGTCAACAGTGCTGTTCATCCGATCTACAACAACTTAATGCGATAATATCATGACACTCCTGCTTCCCGATCTTCTCATTCTGCTCCTTGCAGCCTTGATTCTGGCCGTCGATCTTATCCGGGCCAATGAGGAATCAACTGTCACTTACCACATATGCTGGTTAGGCCTGGTCGTCATTTTCTCCGTTCTTCTCAACCTGGACTACCGGGCGACATCTTCTTTTTCCACCGGCTACCTGGTAACGGGCACAGGGCTCATCTTCAAACAGATCTTTGTTCTCTCAGCGCTGTTCACGGTACTGCTCTCAGGACCCTACTTTACAAAAGGTGGTAACGTACGCGGCCCGCTCAAGTACCGCAGCGAGTTTCTCTTTATCATTCTGCTCTGCACCTTCGGTATGTTCGTAGTGGTGTCGGCCAGTGATCTGCTGACCCTTTTCATCGGCATGGAACTCGCCACCATCCCTCTCTACATTCTCAGCGGCTTTCAGAAAGATGACGAACTTTCGGTTGAGGCCTCCACCAAGTACATTATCATGGGATCGCTCTCCACCGGGTTGCTGCTTTTCGGCTACTCCTTCCTCTACGGCACCGCAGGTTCTCTGAGCTTTGAGTCCCTCGGCGCCGCCTGCCTGGCCAATCCGGAAGAACCGCTCCTTCGCCTCGGCGTCCTCTTTGTCCTTGCCTCCATCGGCTTCAAACTGACCCTTTTCCCCTTTCACATGTGGGCCCCGGATGTCTATGACGGGGCACCCAGCCCGGTGACCGCCTTTATCTCAGTTTCATCCAAGGCAGTGGCCATAGCCTTTCTTCTCATCCTTGTCTACGGCCCGCTCGCCCCCCTGCACACCTATCTGCAGCCTATCCTCCTCATCCTGGCGGCAGCAACTATGACGGTGGGCAACCTGGGCGCCTTGAAGCAGAAACGGCTGCGGCGCTTCATGGCGTATTCCTCAATTGCCCAGGCCGGCTACATCATCATGGCCATGGCAGGAGACGGTGAGGCCGCCTACTCCTCCATCCTGTTTTATCTCTTTGTCTATGCTGCGGCCAACTATGCCCTCTTTTTCATCCTCTCCATCATCGGCCGCCATGGTGAGGAGGAGCTCAAGGGGCTCAGGGGAATGGGCAAAAACAATCCGCTGCTGGCAGCAACACTTATGCTGACTCTCTTTTCCCTTGCAGGAATTCCGCCGCTGGCCGGATTCATGGGTAAATTTCTTCTCTTTGCCGCAGCCGCTGAAAAAGGGTATTATTTAATGGTGGTGTTTGCAGCACTGAACTCAACCGTTTCGCTCTACTACTACCTGTTGCTGGTGAAAGAGGCCTACATCACCGAACCCGGCCCGACCGCCAATCCGTTTACCCTTGACAGTGTACAGAAGGCGAGCCTGGTGCTGCTCACCCTTGGCATGATCCTGCCCGGCCTGCTGCCAGCATTCAGCAGCAGTATCGTCGCGGTGTTGCAATAACAAGACAGTCTCTATCCAGAAATAAAGGAGAAATAACCGCATGAACAAACGGTCCGGTTTTCCCCGTGAAGTCACCACCCCCCACCGCAAAATCCCCCTGGAAATTCCGGAAGGAGTCGCCCCCACCGAATTTTTCAACTCCCCCTGCAACCTCCGCCACCTTGCCCGCGACAACGGACTGTTGCGAACCGCTGAGGACTTCCTTCTCTATCGCAAGGCCATCGGTCACTCCAACACCTTTGACACATCCATCATCCTCGACACCTCTCAGCGAATCCTCGATCCCCTGGGCAGACCTGTGCGCAGGGACCAGTTGAGCCGCAAGGAGTCCATGGTCTTCTCCCGGATGACCCAGGTGGTCTTTCAGTTCATGCTGGAGAACTACCCTGACCCGCAGGAGCACCTGGTCTTCTGCGGTGAGGCCAGCCTGGATGCGACCTGGCCTCTTGCCAAACCGGGTGTGCCATCCATTCGGATGATTCACAACCACTTCATGGTCTTTGAAAACAAGACGCTCCTCGAGTCTCCTGCCGCCGGTCACGACAACCCCAACCTGACCGACTCCGGCCATCACGGACTCTTTCTTGAATACCTCAGCGAGGTCTATCTCCAGTTCCTCGAAATCCTTGACCTGGAGATCCTCAAACCGCTGGAGCCGGACCGGGCGAGGCTGACCACCACAGATTTTCCGCAAGGGTTGCCGAGCTGGGAGGTTCGCGGCGGTGCCGAGGCGCTGAACAACGGAAAGTTCTGGCGGGAATACGACCTGGTCCTCCTCGGCTTCCTTGACTTTTACCGCTCCCTCTTCACCCTGGTCTCCAGTAACGAGGCCAAGGTGCCGGAAGGCGCCCGTTTTCCCGACCGCATCGAAGATGTCCTGCTCTTCTCCAATGACTTTCACCGCGCCGCGCGAATGCTTCGTCTGCAGATCCTCGAAGATCCGTTCTTTGCCAATGAAATACGGTGGCGACCGGCCTACAAGCAGCTCCTCTACCGTGATGACGACGGACGTCTGATCGTCACCATCAGCCAGAACTCGGTGGGCAACGCCATCACTGAACTTCTCGGCATCGTCGTCAAAAGGGTGGTCGATCCGGAAGCCTATGGGGCGGTTGAGCCACTGCTGGTTGAGAAACTGCTCAAAGTCCGCTCCAGACTGATCCAGTATAATCTCGGTGAGCCTATTGCTGCGCCCTACTGGAAGAACGGCTATTTTTCCCCACCTGAGACCTCATAATGTCATGCTGAAAGGAACCTGAGAAGAATGTCAAAATGTCAAGCCTGACCCCGGCAGTTGCGAAACAAAAAAGAATGTAAAAATATCAGGCTTGACCCCAGAAATTGTGGATAGCAGCAGATATAAACTCTTTTATATCGTTAGGAAAATATGATAAAATTACCTAAAAGATAAAGCCAAACCTGCTGTTAGGCAGGGACGGAAAGCTGCGGATCTTAAGAGATGGCCGGGCTGCCTTGGAATGAGGTAGCCCGGTTTTTTTATTGAGAGGTATAAAACCCCCGGGAATTTTGAAAATCAAAGGCAAGGAGGGAGAAAGAATGAAAAACAGAAACAGCAGCCAATTGAAGAGATATGGAATTGTTGCTCTCTCAATGCTTGTCCTGATCACTGCAGACAATGCCCACGCCGAAACCTTCACCGACGCCTTAAAGGGTGGCAAGGTCAATCTTGATATGCGCCTTCGATATGAATACGTTGACCAGAGCAATGATCTTGATACTGCCAGTGCGTTCACCCTGCGCACCAGACTTGGCTATACCACAGGCAGGTACATGGGGTTTGGCGCCATGGTTGAAATGGAGAACAATGCTGTCATCGTGGAGGACTACAACTCAGGACCGGGCGGTAATGGCAAGGCAGAGTATTCCGTAGTTGCCGATCAGGAAGCAACGGAAGTGAACCAGGCCTTCCTCGGATTTGATATGATCCCCTCGACCCCGCTCAAGGTGGGCCGGCAACGTATCATCCTTGATAATGCAAGATTTGTCGGCAATGTCGGCTTCCGCCAGCTTGAACAGACCTTTGATGCTGTTCGTATTGAAAACAGTTCAATAAAGGACACCAGACTACTCTACAGTTATGTGGATAACGTTCGAAACATTTTTGCCAGCGATGTGGATAGTCGCGCACACCTGGTCAATCTTCAGTACAAAGGCTGGAAGTTCGGCTCGTTTACCGGCTATGGATACCTTCTTGAGTTTCCTGAAAACGAGGCCAACTCACAGCAGACCTATGGTCTCCGTTTTGGTGGCAGTGCGGAACTTACCAATGCCAAAATCCATTATGCCGCAGAATATGCCGCACAGTCAGACTACAAGGACGGCGACACTGGTATTGGTGCTGATTACTGGCATGGTATGGTTGGTGTCACCGCTTACAAGGTTACCACCAAGATCGGCTATGAACTTCTTGGCAGTGATGACTACTCCGGTTTTGAAACGCCTTTTGCAACCAAGCATGCCTATAACGGCTGGGCCGACCAGTTTCTCAATACACCGGAAGAGGGCTTGGCTGATACTTATGTTGCGGTGAGCGGCAAAGTTGCAGGGATCGAGCTCAAGGGGGTCTTTCATGATTTCCAGGCGGACTCCGGAGGGGCAAGTTATGGCCAGGAGCTGGATTTGAGCGCCAGCTATAATTTTTTAGAGCACTACAGCGCCGGCCTTATTTTTGCCGATTACCACAGTGATGAACATGGCGTTGACACTGAGAAATTCTGGCTCTGGGCAGGTTTGAAATTTTAAGCCTGGCTCCAATGCCTCTTGCTGGTTCCGTTCCCTATTGGTGCTGTTGCCTTGGAAAACTGATTACAAAGGTTGACCCATGTCCCGGGCTTGAAAAGGCCTCGATTGTTCCGCCATGGTTCTTGACGATGTTGTACGCCAGATACAGGCCAAGTCCCGTTCCATCAGCCGCATTTTTAGTTGAGTAGAACGGATCGAAGATATGTGCCTTATTCTCTTCGTCAATTCCGCAACCGGTATCCTTGAAGGAAACTGTCAGCAGGGCATCCGTCCTGCTGGTTGAAACAGTGAGCAGTCCGCCATGGCTGTTCATGGCTGTTACCGCATTGGTGATCAGGTTAAAAAACACCTGGCTGAGCTGATCTTCCACGGCCTCCATCTCTTCCATATCATCGGCAAGTGATTTTTCCAGAGTTATATCATGCTTTGTCAGCAGTTTGCGGTTGAATGACAGCCCGTTTTCAACCAGGCTGTTGAGGTTGACCAATTTCTTATTCTCGGTTGAAGGCTGGCTGAGCTGCCGTATTTTTTTAATAAGATCCTGGATCTTGTCGCACTCCTCAATGCCAATATCAACCAACTGCATATTTTTTTCATCAAGATCGGCATCACCCTTGAGGCTATGGAGAAGATAGCTGAGCCCCAGCACAGGGTTACCGAATTCATGGGCAACACTGCCGGTCAGGCGTCCAAGTGAGGCGAGTTTGTCGGAATGCTGCAACTGGACATCCACCAGCTGCCTCAATCTCATCTCGTCCTCTAGACGACTGATGCTAAGATTGAGCTGCTGAAAAGTCTCGGAGAGCTTTTCAGACATGGAGTTAAAGGCGGCAGCAAGATCCTGAAACTCATTATTGCCCTTGACGGTTATGAGGTGATCATAGCTGCCCTGCCGGATCTGTTCGGTTCCGGCCTGGAGAAGCTCCAGAGGTCTGCTCAGGGTCAATTTGACAAATCGTACACCGACAATGAGAATAGCGAAGAACAGGGCTGCCAGAATAAAAACAAAAGAGCGGATCTCGTCAAACAGAAATGTCCAGGGTGTTATGAAGCTGTGCGCCTCCGCAAGGACAAGTGACGGGCTCAGCAGCTGTATTTTAGTGGTTCCGGAAATCGTACCATTTTTGATGGAAGTCTGTACCGGTTCCAGTTTCTCAAAATACTGTGGTGGAAATAATTCCCTGGGAAAGCCGCTGGAAAATGTAGATAGCAGTTTTCCGTCGCTGGCAAAAAAGGCCAGCCCGTCAGGAATATCAACAGAACATTTTTTTCCGCCGGGCCGTATTTTCTCAAGCAAAATGATGGCCGCCAGCGCTCCATTGGTGAAACGTTTCTCCAGCAGTGAAATGGGGGCAACAATGATAATATGCGGTTTTCCCCCAGGGTTCTGGCGAAAAAGATAGCTGGTTGTTGTGCTTCCCTGGGCAATTCGACAGAGTATTTCAGTTTCCGGAAATAAATCTTCGGCAGGATTTTCCGGTGCCGGGTGAAGTCGTACTGCCTCGCCCATTTTGCTGAGGTAAATAATATCCTCATATAAATCATTCTGAAGGTGGAGACTCTTCAGCATGATATACTTCTCCGCCTTGTCCATCCCCTTCACACTACCGATATCTGCCATCATCTGCAGATTCTGCCCCAATTGGGTGAGATAGCCGCTAAAGGCGGCATCCAATCGCTGCATCATATGACGCTGGGCGGTATGCTGCTGCTCAAGTACGGTACGATACTGGCTCCAGCCCAGGACTCCACCTGAGCAGATGATCGCTCCTGCCATCATGGTAAGAAAAAACAGTGTGACCTGGAGACTGATATTGCGAAACATTTTTCCAGTGCAGATTGCCGGCCCGGAATTGGCCGTGATAGTTTTTCAGGTTACAGGGGGCAGGTTATTTTTTCTTTCCCCTGTTTATTTTCAACAAACTTTCTTCGGTGTACTGAACCCCGCCGGCCTTTGCCATGAAACGGACGATTTCCCAATCATTCTTGTAAGAAACAGGCATCAAACGATCAGCACCTTTGTAGTGTTTGTGAAGTTGTTCGGGAATGCGATAGGTGGTCAACGCCTCCTGGATCCCTGCGGCTAGTTTCGGGTGAAGATTGTGGGCATAGCCAAGAGACAGGGTGGGAAACCTGGGGCTGGTATAGAGGATACGAATATCCTTATTGGAGACAGCACCACTTTTCAACATCCGGTAAAGCACGCTTGAGGCAACGGCAGCACCGTCATATGATCCGTCAACAACACCAAGGATTGATTTTTTATGGCTGCCGGAAAAGACCACCTCATAATCTTTTTCAGGGGTCAAACCCAGCTGGGGCAACAATGCCCTTGGAGCCAGGTTGCCGGAGTTGGAAGTCGGCGTACTGTGGGCAATCCGCTTCCCCTTCAGATCCGGCAAAAAATGGCTGGAGCTCAACGAACCGGCAATCATCTGGAGACTGTAGCCATTGATTTCGTTATTTTTCCCCTTGGCCGCCACTGGTATATATCCACTGAGCTGAACGGCAAAACCGGTGGTGCCTGTGGAAAAACCGCCGATATGAAGCCGTCCCTCTTTCATTGCAAAAATCTGTTCAATGGATGACTCAAGCCGCAGGTGGACTACCTTGCGTCCGGTAACCGATGCAATGTGATCGGCCAGCGGTTTATATCGTACTGCATACTGTTGCTCATCTGTTTCCGGAATTACGCAGAATGTCAGAACTTCCGGGTCAACCCAATTTTGTTCGTCCTCTGGAAGGTCCGCCAGCAGATCCTCGTCTCCATCGTGAAAAATAAATGCCTCTGTACTGAAACCGGGGACGGGTATCAGCAGAAACAATGACAGAAGAACGACAATGATCTTCATTGTCATGACAAATGGGAGGCAAACCTTCTCTTGGTATGAAATATCCATATTGCGGTAATCCTGGTGATTGTTGAAAGGGGAGGAAAAAAATGGCAGCTGAGTGATCACCAAAGCCGTTTTTTCTTTACTGCAGAAAAAAACATGGGTAAACCATGCTCTAGTAACGTGGTTATGTCAAGAACATTTGGTTTGTTTCAGACGCCTCCAGCGTTGCCTCGAACATGCTGACAGCCCATAACAATTTGAAATATTGACACAAATAAGCTGCAACTTCATACATCAACTGACAATAGTCAATCAACTCTCAAGAAAATTCATGAACACAATGAGTGCGGCCCAATCGGTCATCCGTGTTGTTCTCATCGACGACCATCATCTCCTTCGCCTGGGAGTGGTGAATTTACTCACCAGTTCGAATGATTTCACACTGGTCGGTGAGGCCTCCGACGGTTTAGCCGGACTCCAGCTCATTGAAAAAAAACGTCCCGATCTGGTTATCCTTGATATCACCATGGAAGGACTTTCCGGCCTTGATATGATCCAGCCAATCCTTTCACTGGACTCCACGATCAAAATCATCATCTACTCCATGCATGATGACCCGAAAATGATCAGTACAGCCATGAAAACGGGCAGCAGCGGTTATGTGATGAAATCCGACCCGGTTGAGGAACTCTTAAAAGGTGCCCGGGCAGTCTTTGACAACACGACGTACCTCAGCTCCAGCGCCACAAGCCGCCTGCTCAGCAGTGTCATCAGCGGTGTAAGCGACGGGGTTGAGGATACTGTGCTGACAGACAGCTACTCAACGCTTAGCCCCAGGGAAAAAGAACTCAGCAGTCTTATCGCCAAAGGCTATACCACCAGACAGATCGGCGAGGTCCTCTTTATCAGCCCGAAAACGGTCCGGGTGCACCGCGCCAACATCATGAAAAAACTCACCTGCTCATCAGCCAGTGAACTGACGGTTCTGCTCAGAGATATTTTTCATCCCCTCCAGAGATAACCACTCATGCAGCTTTCACCGCTGAGTCTCTAGGCGTTTCGCCTAGGCATATTTTAAGCGATATGCCAATTGTCGCCCTCCCGCGTTCAAATTATATTGGTCGCCAACAGTATGAATATAGACCTCTGTATTGATGCTCGCAGAGCATTGTTGCAGAAAATTTAATTTGATCTACGGAGGAAAAAATGAAACTCATGACCATGCTTGCAGCAGCTATCTTTTTGATGACCGCACCAGCCCTGGCCTTTGATGTTGAAGAGGATATGTCTGAAGGAATTACTCTGTCCATGGAAAATGGACAACAAAGCGACACTGTCTATAAATATGACAGCAGAAACGCCAACGACACCGAGTCCATGACCGAATACAACTTTTTTTCTGAGAAAGCACCACAGCAGGATCGTTTTGCAGGAGATCCCACTTCCCCTTCCAGGCAAAAATTGATGAATGAGGGAATCTGTCTTGAGAGTTTTTCTGGTTCAAAGTGGATGGCCGGAATCTAACCGGCACTTCCAATGATCTCAAGCAATACAGCTTGAAGCGGGAACCTTAAGGTTCTTCCGTTACAAAGAAAAAACCCATGGGTGTAACCTTCCCTCCCATGGGTTTTTTCTGTTCTACCGACTGGAAGTGTCAGTTTTCAACGGTGACAATCACTGCTAGGCATAGGCACGTTCACGGTTAAGTCTCCTGGCAAGCTCACTTGAGTATTTATGTCCCAATGTGTCCTTATGCAGCACTACCCAATCCGACAATTTTGTTTTCCCGGTTGGTGTGGAATCAACACAAAGCAGATCTGCCATTAAGCCTTTTATTTCCTCTTTGGTTACGATCACATCCTTGACTATTTTACCAATAAGCGTCCCAGCTATATATCCAATTTCAGGTGTGACATTAATTATCGGCTTATTAACACAAAGAATATCACCTATCTTTTCAATGAGTTGCCTGTATGAATAGGTTTCCGGGCCCACCGCATTAATGATTACATTTTCTCTATTTTGTCCTTCCCGGATGGCCAGTTGAGCAAAATCCTCAACGTATATGGGTTGAATTCGATAGCTTCCATAACCAAAAACAGGAAAAATCGGCAATTTTCTTAAAATCCACGCAATATTATTGATCAAAATATCTTCATCGCCAAAGATTACAGCAGGCCTGAGGATTGAATATGACATTCCTGACTCAATCAAGGCTTTTTCCAAAATTGCTTTTCCGGAGAAATATTCTAAATTCGAATCCAGCGATGGGTTTGTAATACTCGTATGGACAACCCTCCCCACCCCCGCTTCTTTTGCCGCTTTGAATAACCTCAGGGTGTTTTCCACCGCATCTTTGTGGGAAAAATTTTTATGATTAAATCTAACCCAATAGGTGTTGTATAATGTACAGACATCAGCAAGAGACTCCACAAGCTTGTCATGGTTGTCAAAGTTGAATTCCACTGCTTTTAACTGGTCACCAAAATCATTTTTGCGATTTGGCGAGTTGGTGATGGTGGATACCACCACTCCTGATTTCAGTAATTCTCCAGCAATGTATTTTCCGCTGAAACCATATGCACCGGTCACCATGTGAATATTTCTGCTCTGCATGCCAATTCTCCTCAACTCAAGAGTCAACTTTTCTTAAGCAGTATATTTTTGAAAACATTGCTTTTGATGTCATCAATTGCCAGCAATGTTGCCACCAGGCTGTCCAGGTTATCAAAAAATTTCTGTAACCCGATCATTCTCTCCCTGTAAAAGGCGGCTGTTTTTAAATCTTCTATATTATCCATATCTTCCTCCAGCATTTTAATGCTTTCTCCAACAGACATGATTGCATGGTCAAATTCATGTTTTTCTCTTTCACGCAATATCCCCTTAACAATTTTCCAGAAATCGGTTTCTGCGATGTAGTAATCTTTACGGTCTCCTAATATTATCTTTTTATGAACTATGCCAAGACGCTCAAGGTTCCGAATATTTGTACTGACAGCCCCTTTGCTCACACCAATTTGGGTTACAAGTTCATCTAAGGTCACAGGTTCCGAGGATAAGTACACTGCTCCGAAAATCGCCCCCATTGCTTTTGGGAAACCCCAAAAATGAGTAATACGGCTCACACCTTGAATAAAATTTTCTTTTGCTTCTGTTACGGTACCTGTCATTTCTGACCTCCACAATGTACTGAGTGTTTAGTTCGAACTAAACAAACAATACGTTCTATTTTTATACATGTCAAGAAGGAACTATTATGACATAGCAGGTGATGAAAATTTGCTGTGTATCAAGCCTTCAATAAGGAAGGGATACCGAGGCCAGGTCAAAATCGTGACAGGTTGTGCAGATTTGAAAGTTCAATTAATACACTTACTGACATGAGCTCATTATCTCATTAGAAACTGCTGTCACAAACCAATCCAATCTTTTCTAGCCAGCCATAATTAGGTGGTGTGCGAACCGAGAAAATCTGGTAATTAAAAACAACAGTTCCCGGTAATGATCAAATTGAGGGCTCCACACTACAGCGTCAGGATTCATTAACTTTCAACCACAGGGAGTACAAAACATGAACCTGGATGAAATTCTCCAAAAGGCGGCAACGACATTTTCCAACAGTAATTTAAGCGGTGAGGCGGGCAGCGGCCTGGACACATCCAATCTGGCCTCAGCATTATCAAACCTCGTTGGTGGGGAAGGCAAAGGTCTTGATCTCAGCTCTCTTCTGTCAGGGATGCAGGAAGGTGGACTGGGCTCCATAATGCAGTCCTGGCTCGGTGACGGTGCAAACAGTGCCATCTCACCGGACCAGATCTCAAACCTGTTCGGTTCTGATAAGATCTCTGAATTTGCATCCCAGTTGGGCTTGAGCAGTGAGGAAGCTGTGGGAGGGTTGTCGGAAGCAGTTCCCGAAATTGTTGACAATTCCAGCAGCGGCGGATCTCTGCTAGACTCCATCGGCGGAGTATCCGGTGCGCTTGGCATCGCCAAAAAACTTTTCGGCTGACAGACCGGAGACACCTTTTTCAGAGCGAAATACCAGTCTCGTCAGGGGCTCCTCACCATCAAGGATTGAGGAGCCCCTTTTTTATTGCCTCTTCCTGCCCCGCAATCCCTGAAAGAGGATACTGCCCACAATCAGCGCCAGGCCGATAAAGGTGGCAGGGTAGATTTTTTCACCGATCACAACGCTTAAAATCAGCAGGGAGAAAAAAGGAGTCACATAGATCAGATTGGTGATCCCCGCTGCGGACGTGCTCAACTGCAGGGCGGTGAGCCACAGGACAAAGGTGACACTCATCTCAAAGAGCCCCACATAGATGAGCGGCAGCCAGGCCTGGACCGGTGGCAGCTCGACTCCACCTGTGAACAGGCAGAACAGAGCGGTATAGATAAAACCGAAACAGAAACCGCTAAACAGCTTGACCACAGGATCAAGGCCGTCCCTGGCATTCACCAGCCAGTAAACTGCCCAGATCAGTGTTGATCCCGCGGCCAGCACCACCCCCAAACGACTCACCTCACCAAAACTGAAAAATTTTCCCTGGGTGGAAATGACGACCGCCCCGACAAAACTGACCAGTACGGCCAGTAACTGGCCCCTGCTCAGCCGTTGACCAAGAATAGGCACCGACAGCAGGGTCAAAACCAGGGGCCAGCCGTAGTTGAGACTCATGGCGATCTGAGCTGGCAGAATCGCATAGGCCTTAAACAAAACGACATAATAGAGAAAGGGGTTGAAAAAACCAAGCAGCGCCGCCTTGGCCAGCGCCCCGCTGTCACATCTTAAAAGCAACCCAAGTTTGTTCTGCAGAACGAGGATAGAAAACAGGGCCAGACATGAAAAAAACGTGGCATAGAAAAGCAGCATTGCAGGACCCACATCCAGCAATGCGATCTTAAAGGCCGATGCGGCGGTGGCCCAGAAGGTGACCACCAACAGGCTCAGCAGAGTGGCCTTTGTCTGTTTACTCTTCAAGCTCTGCCCGGTCCCCCAGATTACCGTATCGGTGGTAGTTGTTGCAGATCGACTGCTGCCGGAAATAGTGGAGCAGCTCCAGTCGGCCCTCCATATATACCGGACTTCTCGCAATAAAAAATCCTGTCTGAGCAGCAGCCTGGAAAAGCTCTTCCGGCACCCGGTCTGCTGCCGCGTAGCGAATACGGCCATCGACCGGCAGATTCTGTGCCAGCTCGGTATCACTGATGCAGATAACCGGTTTTTTCGCCAGCAATGCCCTGCCGTAACGACCTTCCAGAAACGCTGTAACATCGTTGGCCAGTTCCCGCTCCATGGAGACAACAAAATCACAGCCGGCAGCCCTGGCCGCCGCAATCCGCACCAGGGTCTCAAACAGGCTGTCATCCTCGTGCAGACGAATGTTCATGTTGCTGACCGGCAGGTAGTGGAGAATATTATCCTGACCCCGCAAATGGAAGTAATCCTCCTTTCTGCCAAATCTCTGCTCAACATGATAGAGGCAGCTCCTGATGGCTGAGACTGTTTTGGCCACATCCTCATTGTGACTGGCAAAAGCCCCCCAGCGCTGGAGGACATCCCACTCATTGGCCAGCGCAAGCAACGGGCAGCGACGACTGATCACTCCGCTTTCCGGCCTTGACCGTTCCATAAATGACATGAACTGGCTGACATAGTCGGGGCTGCCGGCCTTGATGCCAGGGCCCAGGGCTGATTTACCCATACCACCAAACGGCTGACGCAGGGTGATTGCGCCGGTGGTGCCGCGGTTGACATAGAGGTTGCCTGCCCTGATCTTCTTCAGCCAACGCTTCTGTTCGCGACTGTCGAGACTTTCCAGACCGCTGGTCAGACCATAACCGGTTTGATTGACAAGCTCTACAGCGTGATCGAGATTTTCCGCCCGCATGACAGCCAGCAACGGACCGAAGAACTCGGTCATATGGTCATAACTGCCTGCCTTGACACCGTACTTGATGCCCGGCGACCAGAGCTGTGGATTATTATCCACCATTTTCGGCTGGAGCAGCCAGCTTTCCCCATCGCGCAATTCCCCCAGACCACGCTGCAGGTCACCGACCGGAACCTTGATGAGCGGCCCGATTTTACTGGCAAAATCCCATGCTTCACCAACAGGGACAGACCTTGCCGCCTCGACAAGCTGCTCGAGGAAATGGTTGTCCTCATAGATCGTTTTTTCCAGGATAAGCAGGGAGGTGGCACTGCACTTCTGGCCGGAGTTGGAGAAAGCAGAAGCGAGCACATTTTTGATGGCTTGATCCCGGTCAGCCATATCGGTGACAATGGTCGCATTCTTGCCGCCCGTTTCAGCAGCCAGATAGAGCCCGGGTGACTGTTTCAGAATGGAGAGGCCGGTTTCGGTACCGCCGGTGAGTATAACAAAGTCAATATCCGGATGACCGGTCAGTTTCGGCCCCACCTCACCTCCCGGGCACGGCAGGAATTGAAGGGTGCGCTTGGACACTCCCGCCTCCCAGAAACAGCTGCAGATCAGCCAGGCTGTCAGCACTGCATCGGACGACGGTTTGAAAATCACCGTGTTACCACCACTAAGTGCCGCGACCAGCCCGCCGCAGGGGATGGCCACCGGGAAATTCCAGGGTGAGATCACCAGCCCCACCCCCTGCCCCCTGCTGGTGACGGTCTCAATGGCGTCGTAGCGGTTGACACTCCATGGGTAAAATTCTGCAAAATCAATTGCCTCAGAAACCTCAACATCGGCTTCAGTGAACAGTTTACCGGTCTCGGCCGCCGCCGCGCCAAGAAAATCACCGCGTTTATGACGAAGCTTCATGGCCACCCAGGCCAGTATTTCATGGCGCTCTGCCACGCTTTTATTGCGCCAGCCGTCCGGGTCCCTTTTGGCGACATCAACTGCCCGCTCCACATCCTCACTATTTCCAAGGGTGAACCGGGCAACACAGATCTGTTCAGCCGGCCGGTTAGGATCCATCACCGCACGAGTCTCCCTCCCTTCAAAGAGGTCACTGCCGCCAATGACGACCGGGATCTTCATCGGCTCATCCGCTGCAGTTTTTTTCCACTGGTCACGAATTCGTCCGGCCCATTTGCGGTTGGCTGCAAGGGACCAGTCAGTATCGGCTTCATTTATAAATCGTTTCTCATACAGGCTTGAAATCTGTGGCGAAAAACTCTCCATATTCCGATCCTGGCTGCGCTTTGGTCCCACTGACGCAGAATCCATATGAGAACAGGAGGCAACAAAACTCTTTTCAAGAAAACTCCACTGCGACGACTCAACGGTGAGCCCGGGTGCATAGCGCAGGAAATTTTCCTTTGCCGTATTCTCATCGAGCCTGCGAATGAGGTAACCAATGGCGTTGATGAACTCCTCCCTTCCGGCCACCGGGGCGTAGAGCAGTACGTCACCACTGCTTTCCTGCAATGCCCGGCGAACATGGTCGGCCATGCCTTCGAGCATCTCGAAGTAGAAGTAATCGGTTACTCCTTTCTGTTCGGCAAGGGTGGCCGCGTATGCCAGCTCAAAGAGGTTATGGGATGCGATACCGAGATTTACAGCACGGATATTTACCTCCTCCATGCCGTAGCGAACCATCCGCTTATAGTTGGCATCCACCTCAAGCTTGTTGTCATAGGGAGCCAGCGGCCAGTTAAAAAGTGCCGACTCAAGCTTTTCCATCTCCATATTGGCGCCTTTGACGATACGCAGTTTGATTGGTGCCCCGCCCTTTTCCACCCTCTTTTTTGCCCACTCGGTCAGTTCCTGCTGGAGGGGAAAGGAGTCAGGCAGGTAGGCCTGGAGAACGATGCCCGCAGACAGGTTGAAGAACTCCTCCTGGTCAAGGGTGGTGACAAAGAGCTGGAAGGTAATTGCCAGGTCCCGGTACTCCTCCATATCGAGATTGACGAATTTGGGGACCTTTGTACCGTCACCCCGGGTGAAATAATGGTTCCCGGCAGCCCGATAAATTTTGCTCAACCGCTCTCCGAGCACCTCGACGGTCTGCTCAAAGGCCAGGGAGTTAATCTGCGAGTAGAGGGTGGAGATCTTGATGGAGATATATTCGATATCCGGGTCTTCCATGTCACGCAGATAACTCTCCATGCGTCTGGCCGCCTCCTTTTCACCAAGCACCGCCTCTCCGAGATGGTTGATGTTCATCCGGATCTTCTGTTCACGACGGCGGTGGAGATGGGCCCGAAACGGCTTTTCCTCGCCGGGGATGATGGCCCGACTGGAGCTGTCGCGCATCTGCTCGATCATCTTCGGCACACCCAGAGCCGGGAAATGTTTGCCCAACCCGACAAACATCTGGATCAGCAGTTTTTCAACGTTTCCAAAAAAATCGGGCAGCCCGTACTCTTCGAGCAGATGATCGATCTGTTCCGCCACCCTCTCAGGATCATGGGGCCTGAAGCTGCGATCAATGATCTTGGTGAGAAGAATCTTGTCCGCCGGATTATCGAGCAGCCTTGTCATCTGCTGCTGGATCTTCTCCTCCTCAATGGTCAACAGTTCATTGGCTCGATTCTGCCACCTTCTGGCCAGGATGACTGCCTGCTCGATGATCCTGCTTTCGGTTCCCGTTGTCATAGCCCCTCCAGTGAACATATCTGCGTATGGTGATAACCGGTAATCAATGTCCAATTGATGATCTCTTCCAAGACCCCACTTATATTCTATTGCTCACATCTGTTGCTGTAAAATGAATTCCGTGGGCTGGGCAGGAGTCGTTAACCTCATGTGGTCAACTGCACTCCCCACTTGGAGATCTGACTACCCACAAAACTCAGCTATTGTTTCATAATTTCTGTCCCGGTCTACCTCAGGAAGAGTAGTAACTCTTTTATTTGAGACCATTCCGCAGCCCGGACGGCTGCGGACGAGCCCCCCTTGATGGGTTCATGGCGTCCACAAATCAAACAGTCACTACTCGAACCAGACACAATATACTGTTTTAACTAATAAAAAAAAGACAACGGCAGAGGCGACTGAGTTCCACTTAGAGCAACTTCATGAAAAGAAGGAGGAAGTCATACAAATCATCGGACGTCTCAACAGGGAGGGTTCACCATTTTATTGGTTGAACAGAAAGCCGGGGTAGATATCCCGAGAAAGTGAGAGTGACATGGTGCGCACCTGAAGTACGCACCATGTACTTTATTTCGTTTTTGAAAAAACCAGTTTTCCCCCAAAATGGCCGGCAACTCCCACTGAAGTGAGAAGAATCAGAGCCAGGAGAAGATACGTCCAGCGACCCGAGGAACCATTGCTGAGGACATCAGGCTGTACTGTTTTCCAGCCGACAAGAATCAGCAGTGTAACAGTCGCTACGCAACTGGCACTGATTTTCATCATAAAAAGAGGGGTCTTTGCTCCCTTATACTTGTTCTTCCAGGTGATATAACCGGTGATCAACACCGGCGGCATGGCCAGAAGAACAAACAACAGGCTGTAGTAGGCAGCATTTGCCAGGGAGAGCGAGCCCACCAGGACGGCCGCCACTAGAAAGATAACAGCCATTGGAACGATTCCATTGGGGGTGTGGACGCTGATGGGGTGCAGGTGATTTTCAAGGACAAGCCGGGCTGTGGTACCCATCGACCTCTCGTCTGCGCTCTCTGCCTCCGCACTTTCCGCAGCAGCAGTTTCTTTCACATCTGCGGCTTCAACAAATTTTTCCTTTCCCGCTCCGCAGACCGGGCAACTGTCAGGTGGCGTCTCACCTTCATGAATATAGCCGCACACTGTGCATTTCCACTTTTTCATCTCTTTTTTGTCCTCCATGGGGATAATTTGTGTATATGAGCACTCTACCAGTTTTCACCAAGCAATTCAAAATGCGCCTTCGGATGGTCACAGGCAGGACAATTTTCAGGGGCCTCGGTTCCTTTATGGAGATAACCGCAGTTGCGACAACGCCAGGTGACCACCTCATCACGTTGAAAAACCTTATCAGACGCAATATTGGCCATCAGGTCCCGGTAACGTTTTTCATGCTGTTTTTCCGCCACACCAATGGCTTCAAAAATAGTCGCGATTTCCTGGAACCCTTCTTCACGGGCAGTAACCGCAAATTGTGGGTACATAATCGTGTGTTCATGGTTCTCACCATTTGCCGCTTCTTCAAGGTTCTCCATGGTGGTCCCGATAACTCCCGCGGGAAATGTGCCGGTAACCTCAACTTCGCCGCCTTCGAGAAGCTTGAACAGCCGTTTGGCATGTTCTTTTTCCTGGTTTGCCGTCTCCTCGAAGATATGGGAGATTTGAACATAGCCCTCTTTTTTTGCCTTGGAGGCAAAGTAGGTGTAGCGGTTTCGGGCCTGAGACTCTCCACAAAATGCGGTAAGAATGTTTTTTTCTGTTTGACTGTTTTTCAATGTTGACATAGTTAGTCCTCCAGTAATGGTGTTGATTTGAATGGTTTATTCCACGACAGGGATGAACAGCAGCGAAAATAAATCATCCTAAATAAGATTGCTTCTTTATCTTTGATCAAAAAAAACAGCTGCTATTTATTGACCTTTTTCATTCATACATCGGTTACAAATTCCGTGCAGTTCGAGGTGACGGGATTGAACCTGCCCCACTTCGGTGACTGCTTCCGGCAAAGTTGTTTTGTCGAAATCATGCCAATAGATATCCTCCACCGCTTTACAGTGAGTACAGACAAAGTGGTGATGGGGCTCAATGTTGATGTCAAAAAGAGTCCGGTCATTTGACACGTTCAATTTCTTGAGGATACCAAACTCGGTAAAGGTCGCCAGAGTTCTGTAGACGGTATCAATGGCAATGGTCGGCAGTCTTTTCTGCAGTCTCTTGTGGACACGCTCGGCAGATGGATGATCCATTACAGCCAGTAACTCCTTATAAATCTCAAGCCGCTGATGGGTTAATTTCATCCCGGCATCATCACACAGTTGTTTGATGCGACTGAGATCCTGCTGATTAAATTCCTGGCTGTTCATCTGTTACACATCCTTCGTTAAGATTCATTCTTAATTGATAGTAAATACGAAC
>JBDLID010000035.1:0-25684 GCA_039715055.1 Thermodesulfobacteriota bacterium
ATACGGGTTTCCTCGGAAGGGAGTGGTGGCGCACCAACATCAATACCAAGCATTTCGCAAAACCACTTATTTTCTCCCATGCACTGGTGGATCATATGCTCACAAGGATTACGATCCCGCTCATTAAGTGGCGAGGGACGGGTAGCCAGATCATCATCCTCAAACATACTCCAGACACTTAAGGTTTTAAGTCTTTCTGTTTGGTAGGTGTCAACTAAATGTGCGTAAAGCATAGTACCTCCTCGTTATTTGTTTACGAACAGACATGCCTGACTGTTCAATGAGCAAAAACAATCACAGATTCAAGGGTACCTTGAAAAATTAGTATTTCAGGTCAAAGTCGAGGCACGAGAAAAATTTTACCGCAGGCATATAAGTGATATTCCGAGGTTAAAATTATTCTCGTAACGAAGAGTTTGGCCTGAAAGGCAATTTTTCAAGATGCCCTCAAGAGATCCCGGACCGCTCCCTTAGCAGCAACAATGGGCCAGATGTCTCCGTAATTTTGACTGGCAACAATACCACCTTCCACCAGAACATAGACTATTTCTGATGTATACTTGGCATCCAAACCAGTAACAGAAGGGTTGGATGCAGCAAAATCCTCAATAATCTCTTTCAGGTAATCCTGAAGATCATCTTTATGCTTTATTACCTCTTCCCGTATCTTTGTGTCGATAGCAGGTATTTCTGTTGCGATATTAAGAAAGGCACATCCTCTGAAATTACTCTCGGGCATCCACTTTTGTAAAAAATCAAAGACACCAATCAGTTTTTCTTCAGCAGTTTTGTGGCCTGATACACTGTCCTCCAACCAGCCCATCCACACGACATGACGAGCTTGAAGATAGGCGACACATAGCTCCTCTTTAGAAGGAAAATGAGTATAGAATGTTGCTTTTGCAACTTTTGCTTCAGATATAATTTGATTGATGCCGGTAGCGAGATACCCCTGGCTGTAAAAAAGGCGCAGGGCGGTTTCAATTATTCGTTCTCTTGGTGAGATATCTGAAGAGGTATACATAATACCGACACTACACCAGACAGACCAGTCTGTCAATCTCGCAACAGATAACCAAGGCTGGAGATTGTCTCCAGCAGATAATATCGATGGCAATCTCAACCAATGTCAGATATCGGTAAGTAAAGACTTTCTGACACTGTCTCTTTTGGAGAGGACCTGCTGCAGGCCAGGAAGTGATGCGTCAGAATCCAGAGATGAATCACAGAAGGTTCAACCTGAAGCTAAAAGGCCGACTATTTAAAATTCAGGTTTTTGGAGTGCAGCGAGATTTCTACAAAATCAGGCATGTTGGGATTGTACTGACTGAAGACTATTTTCTTCAATGCTTAATGAGACCTCATGGATGGCGTTGAATATCTCCTTGATCAGAGACACGCTGACGCCCAATGCCCTGGCAATTTTTATCTTGTTGTTTAATACTTGCTCCCAGCGCACAGGATCTAAAGGAGGAACTTTCAACTCATGCTTGTAGATTCCAATTCGTTTAACGATTTTGAACCGCTCTGCCAGCAGCAGGCATAAGGTACGGTCCAGATTATACAACGTTTGCCGCAGGGAATCGATCCGCAGTCCTTTGCAGATAATTTCATGATGTTCGGCTTGCGGGTCGCTGGAAACAGATTCAAATTGTTCTATTGCATCCTGAAAGATCAGGTTGAGAATCCTCTGAAAAAACACTGACTCCATTTTCAGTTCAACGGACATTTCGATCAGCTTTTTCATATCTTCCCGTCTGGCCTCGCTTTGCTTGAGGTCAACATTCTGCAACCGTTTGATCAAAATGATTTTTTCCACAACCCGCATACGCTCGGTCATCAGATTTAATAAAGAAATATCCAGGTAATCGATTGATTTGCGATAATCAATCATTCGTGGATCTTTGGCTAAATCAGGGCTGCTACTCATCTGCGGACTCCTTATTTATTCAACAAAAAACATGGCAATAAAGGCATAGCGACCTAGTTTTCCGACAAAAACAAAAAAAAGGAAAACCAATGGCTGCAGGCGTAAAATCCCAGCTGCCAGACACAATGGGTCACCAACAATCGGAAGCCACGCAAACAGGAGAGAGACGGCACCGTAACGTTGATAGAGTTCCATAGCCCTGGCGGTCTGCTTCCTGTCCACCCTCAAGACCTTTCTCATGAAAAACCCGGAACCCCATATCCCAATAATGTAAGTGAGAAAGGCACCTAAGACATTACCCAGGGTGGCAACAGCGACGACCTGTGTGGACGGCAAGCCCTGGAGTATCAGAGCGACCAACAGCCATTCAGACCCCAGAGGCAACAGCGTTGCAGCCAGAAGGCTGAGAAAAAAGAGCGCCGGAAGACCATGATCAAGGAGGAAATTTTCCATCAATCCAAATAGCTTTGATTGATTCTAACCCCCACATAAACACCAAGCAAACTCCCTGCGAAACTGGCCAGATAGGCGGTCATAACCCCCATCTGCTCCCCTAGCCACCAGCCAATCCAGGCAAAGATTGTTATACTCATCAGCAGGATAATTTTTTTCATCTTGTCATAATGGTTTGTTTGTCAGGGAATCTTTTATATATCACCCCCCACGACCTGCATGAGCTTCTTTCACAAAATCCCTTAGCCCCTGCATCTTTTGCCATACACCTTCGACCTTATGCTCTTATGCTCTTTTGCCTTACACCTTCGACCTTATGCTCTTATGCTCTTTTGCCTTACACCTTCAACCTTATACCCTGCACCCTGCCCTTACACCCTTCACCTTACCCCTATACCCTTCACCTTCAACCTTACACCTTACACCTTTCATTTTTTCAGCATTGGTGTTTTTTCAGAAAATCGAGGACCATCTCCTCCATGATCTCCAGCTGATCACGGCCTGTTTCGTTGGTGATAATCCATGAACATCTCTGGTAGGCACGGTAGAGTTCAGACGGGATCCTGATCTTGAGCTCAAGCAACGGCTCGGCCTCCTTGTCCTGATGCCGACCACTCACTGCTCCTGCTTCCGGTGAAAGTCCACCGCCTCCCGGTATGTCATGGTTGTTCCGCCGAAGATATCCAGAGCACTGCCCACCGTAGCATCGAGGCGACCGCGGCCAATCCTTTCAATCAACCCGAAGTCCTCGAGATCTCTGATTCCACCAGCATAGGTAGTGGGAATTTGCGACCATCTGCCTAGTTTTTCAACCAGATCCTTCTCCACCCCCCGGCATTGCCCTTCCACATCGGCAGCGTGAATGAGGAATTCATCGCAGTGAGCACCAAAATCAGCAAGGCTCTCCTCGCTGATGACCACATCGGTAAAGTTCTGCCAGCGGTCGGTGACGATAAAATAGTCATCACCGCGCCGTCGACAGCTCAAATCAAGCACCAGCCTCTCTCTTCCGACCGCAGTCACCAGCCGTTTCAAGCGATCCCGATCGATGAGCCCTTCACGAAAGACATATGAGGTGACAATCACATGGGAAGCACCGTGATCAATCCACTGAGCACCATTGTCCGCATCGATTCCACCACCGATCTGCAATCCTCCCGGCCAGGCGGCAAGGGCCTCCCGGGCCGCCTCATCATTGCCCGGCCCGAGCTTTATAATATGTCCGCCGGTGAGATTGTCCTGCCTATAAAGGTCGGCAAACCATGAGGATGGATGCTCGGCAGTAAAGTTAGTCTTGAGACGATCAGGATTGTCATCGCTCAAAGTCGAACCGACAATCTGCTTGACCTGGCCATTATGAAGATCAATACAGGGACGAAATTTCATGGCTCCAATCCGTTTTTTAAAAAAAAAGGCGGGCTCTCTTAAAAAAGAGAACCCGCCCTATTATATACACACAACCAGTAGGTATGCTTTCAATCTAAAATTTAATGAAAATCAGGACTTTTAGCCAAATTCTTTCTGTGACGAAGAGGTTGGTCAAAAAGACAATTTTTTAAGCTTTTTCGATAAGCATCGTAGACGGGTCGAGTCTCAACGAAGTCCCGGCATCAACGGAGCCTGAATTACACTTGAGAATCTTGAGATCAATGGCTTCTTTCTCCGGGTCAATGAGGAGTATGGAGTCAAACAGATCATCCACCTCATGACACGGGGCGGGTACACCCGCATCGCTGATCCGGTCATCATTACGATGACTGACTGCGGAAAACCAGATCATGGTCAGACCGTTTTCATACATGAAGTTTCTCATCTCCTTGAGAGTCTCATGCTGCTGGTCCTTAAAGTCAAAACCATCGATAATCAGACAGGTCGGCTTAAAGATATCCTGCTTGACCAGATCATTGAGCCGCTCCTCCAGGGTCACTGGACTGAACGTATTCTCTTTGAAAGTCATAATCATCCGGTTGGCCATAACCTCGGCCACCACTTCCTGGAAGTTGTCGATACTCTTACCTTCAGCCATCAGGGTAAGGATATCATCATACCAGGCACGGGTCTTATCCACGGTCTCATCGATGGAGACATGGAGCACCTTATTGCCGCGCAGGATTGAATCCAGGGCAATCTGAACGAGAATGGCGGTCTTTCCCAGACCGGCACGGGCCATGACCAGGCCCATACGGTGATCATTGTCCTGAACCTTTTGCTCCAGGCCCAGGACCCTCAAGGGGTTGTCGATAACCAGGTCTTCTTTTCCCATGGCTGTACACCTCTTTATGTTTTTACAGCGATCCCGGCAGGATCGTTGAACGGGCCCGCAGCCCGTATTAGGATTCGTTAACAGTATACCAGAGGACGCCAGCTTATGCGTTCTTTTTCTCGTCCTGATATTTCTTGATCAGCTCTTCGCTGACGCTCTTGGGAACTTGCTTGAAGGTGGCAAATTCCATGGTAAATTCGGCCTTGCCCTGGGTCAGGGAACGAAGGGTTGTGGAGTAACCGAACATCTCAGAGAGCGGCACTTCAGCCTCAACAACGGTGTAGGTACCCTCCTCAACGGTTCCGATAATCATACCACGACGCTGGTTGATGGAACCCATGACCGCACCCTGGAATTCAGATGGCCCTTCAACAGCCACTTTCATGATCGGCTCCATAATAACAGGGTTTGCCTTCAAATAGCCTTCCTTGAAAGCACCGACAGATGCCAGCTGGAAGGCCACGTCTGAGGAGTCCACCGAGTGGGCGGCACCATCGTTGATAACGCAGCGAACACCGGTCACCGGGGCACCGCACAGGGCCCCTTTAGCCAGACTCTTCTTGAAACCCTTGTCACAGGAGGAGATAAACTCGCGGGGGATAACACCGCCGACGATGTTGTCGACAAACTCGTACTCTTCATCTTCCAGCGGCTCGATATAGCCGGCAACACGGCCGAACTGACCGGATCCACCGGTTTGCTTCTTGTGGGTGTAGTTGAAGTCGGCACGGCCGGAAATCGTCTCACGGTAAGCGACCTGCGGGGCACCGACCTCAACCTCGGCCATGTACTCCCGTTTCATCCGCTCAATGTAAACTTCGAGATGAAGCTCGCCCATACCGGAGATAATGGTCTCAGCGGTCTCATGATCGACAAAGGTCTTGAACGTCGGATCCTCTTTGGTGAAGCGGTTAAGCGCCTTGGACATGTTGACCTGGGCTTTGTTGTCCACCGGAATGACCGCAAGAGAGATGACCGGCTCGGGAATATGCATGGAGCTCATGGAGCAGGAAAGCTTGCCGTCGGTGAAGGTATCGCCTGAGGCGCAGTCAACACCGAACAGGGCAACGATGTCACCGGCTTCGCAGGAGTCGATCTCTTCCATCTCATCGGAATGCATCCGCACCAGGCGGCCGACCTTGACCTTCTTGCCGGTCCTGGTGTTGATAATGGAGTCACCTTTTCTAAGCGTTCCCTGGTAGGTCCGCACATAGGTAAGCTGACCGTAGCGGCCGTCTTCGAGTTTGAAGGCCAGCATGATCAGCGGGTCCTCGGAATCGTTTGTCACCGGGAACTCCTCTTCCTCTTTTTCGAGGTCAAGGGCCATGTTCTCCACATCGGTGGGACACGGCAGATAGGAGATGACCGCGTTGAGCAGCGGCTGAACACACTTGTTCTTGTACGCTGAACCGATAAAAACCGGAGAAAATTCAAGATCAAGGGTTCCCTTGCGTACCGCATCGTGGACCATCTCCACCGGGATATCCTCTTCCTCGAGCATGGCCTCCATCAGCTCCTCGGAGAACATGGAAACAGCATCGAGCAGTTCTTCCCGTTTCTCATCGGCCTCGTCCTGCATGGAGGCAGGGATCTCCTCTTCGCGGATAATCTCGCCATTGTCGCCGTCAAAGTAGAGTGCCTTCATGGTGACCAGGTCAACCACACCCTCGAGATCAGACTCGAGACCAATGGGGATCTGCATCATGTGGGCGTTGAGATCAAGCTTGTCGCGAAGCTGGTCGGTGACACGGGCCGGATTGGCGCCGGTCCGATCACATTTATTAATGAACGAGATACGGGGAACGTTGTAGCGATCCATCTGCCGGTTGACAGTGATGGACTGTGACTGAACACCGCCAACTGAACAGAGAATCAGCACCGCACCGTCGAGAACCCTCAGGGCACGCTCCACCTCAACGGTGAAGTCGACGTGGCCGGGGGTGTCGATGATGTTAATGTCGTACCCATCCCAGTTACAGTAGGTGGCTGCCGACTGAATAGTGATGCCGCGTTCCTTTTCCAGCTCCATGGAGTCCATTTTGGCGCCGACTCCGTCTTTGCCGCGAACGTCATGGATGGCGTGAATCTTATCTGTGTAAAAAAGTACGCGCTCGGTCAGGGTGGTCTTTCCTGAATCAATATGGGCGCTGATACCGATATTTCGTACGTTGCTGAGATCTTTACTCATAGCTGTTATCCTCTAACAGTTCTTCCCACCGATCCAAATCGGCTGCTCACATTGAGCATTAAGTGGTAACGTCTTGCCGGACATTCATACCCGACACACAATTACAAAAAAATAAGGAGCTACAGACCTCTGCAACTCCCGAGTCGACAATCACTTGTCGCCAAGTGAAAAACTTTTACATTAACACTTCCTCACATACTTGCAAAGAATTTTCTTAAGCAGGCCTTCTTTTTTCATAAGATCCTTTTTTTAATCCGCTTTCAGCCCTGAGTCGCAGCTCTCATAATGATCCTCATAAAAACTACGTGCTGATGATTGAACAGAACCGGGTCTCTGATAATTATCATCAACACTTTTGATAATAAAAATCGGGTTCACAATAGGCTGAAATTCAATCTGTTTTTTCAAATACCATTTTGCCGGCCACTCTAAATGCACTTTCTGCGCAGGATTGCCTTGCTTAATATGTATTCCGATATGTATAATGAAACAGGATCAGGAAACAACAACCTCAACCGAGCAAATTGTGCCATGAGTTCCACCAAAAACAAGCATGATATCGAATCGGCCGCCAGGGTTAACTCCACCTCGATCCCGGAAACCAGCGAGGCCAAACAGCGGATCACCATCATGCTCGACGCCCACATTATCTCCTACTTCAAAACCCTCGCCGGTCCACGAGGCGGGTATCAGACGCTTATTAACGAGACCCTGAAAAAGGTCATCGACCAGGACGGCCTTGAATTTCAGTTGCGACAAATCATTCGGGAGGAGCTGGTGCGCGCCACTCCGCTCGCTTCCCCCAAACAAGAGGAGAACATAATGCCCAACATCGCAATCTTCTGCAGTGACTTTTGCAAAGGAAAAGAAATTTTTCAGGAATTGCTCCAGCAGACCAGTCTCAACCATCTTGACGACGCAACCCTGATCCAACGGGCGACTCAAATTTCCGCGCTTGACGAAACGCAGTTCGCACGGCTGCTTTCCGGTAAATCATCGATCTTCAACAGCTTCACCCATGAACGGGAGCGAAGCCTTGCCTATCTGAAAACCGTTGTTGCTGAGGCGCTGGAGGAAGGATCATCCCTGATCACCGGCTTTTCCAGTCTTCTTGTACCCCGCTCCATCAGCCATATCTTCAAGGTGGGTCTCATTGCTGACAACGCCCATCGCGTCGAAAATGCGGCTAAGCAGTTTAGCTCGAAAGAGGCCGCTGTCAAAGCAGTTGCCGCAAAAGATGCCATCTATTCCCAGTGGGCCCAGTCAATCTGCAATACCCGGGATCCGTGGGACTCCAGCCTCTATGATCTCCTCATCCCCATGGACAAAACCAGCGTGGCCGATGCCGCAGCCCTTATCATCGGCTATATACAGAAAAATTTCGACCCCACCAGCGAGTCTCGCCAGGCCGTGGCCGACTTCAAACTGGCCTCCAAGGCCGCAGTTGCCCTTGCCCGCAAGGGTCATTCCATGGAGGTAACAGCTCACAAGGGGGTTGTTGAACTCATCCTTCACAAGCAGGTACTGCTGCGGGCCAAGTTCGACAATGACCTGCGCAGCATCCTCGACCGCGAAAACATTGCCGAACTTGAAGAGATCGTCATCAGGGAAGGTGAGGATTACCAGTCCGGAACCCATGTCTATCGCCAGTACGACTTCAGCCTCCCCTCAAAAGTACTCCTGGTGGATGATGAACGTGAATTTGTCCAGACCCTTTCTGAAAGACTGACCCTGCGTGAAATGGGCTCAGCCGTGGCCCATGACGGAGAGTCTGCGCTGAGAATCATTGACGATGAAGAACCAGAGGTCATTGTCCTTGACCTCAACATGCCGGGAATTGACGGCATCGAGGTTCTGCGCCGGATCAAACAGGATCGGCCGGAAATTGAGGTGATCATCCTCACCGGCCACGGTTCAGAAGAGGACCGCAGGGAGTGTATGGAACTGGGGGCCTTTGACTACATCCACAAGCCCTACGACATTGAGCTGCTCACTGAACGACTTAACGCTGCCAATGCCAAATTCCACCAGACCGGCAGCAGTGCTGCCGCCTGACACGACGCCGACCCTCCGGGGGACGTAAATGGTCAAGCTGAAATTACCGCGCCACCTGCATCGCAACCACCCCCGGAGCCGGGAGCTGTTTAACTACCGCAAGCTCTGGCTGAGCCGCCTCTTTATCCTCACCTGTGTGGCGGCAGGCCCCTTTCTTCTGCTTGCCCTGTTCAACCAGACAGTGGGCAGGATCAGCGCCGAACGGGACGTCAAACTCCGCCTGGCCCGGCTGGTGTCCAACCACGAGATCAACATCTCCGACTTCCTTGATCAGCGGCGAACGGTTCTTGATTACATCATCCGCGACAACCCTGCAGACAACCTGGCCGACTCCACCAGGCTGGGTGTCATCCTTGACAACCTTAACAGCTCCATGGGCGGTTTTACCGATCTTGGCCTCATCAATAAAAACGGCAGACAGGTTGCCTATGCCGGCCCCCATGAGCTGCTTAACACCAACTATAAAGAGGCCGACTGGTTTAAAAAGTTCAAATCGAGAGACAATTTTGTAAGCGACGTCTTCATGGGTTTTCGTGACATGCCCCACATCATTATCGGGGTCAGACATCAGCTGAACAACCGGGACTACCACTTTCTCAAGGCAACCATCGACACAAGGCAGTTCAACAACCTGCTCACCCCCACCCTTGACATTGACCGGGGCGATGCCTTCCTCATCAATCATACTGGAGTTCTGCAAACCCCCAGCCGCTCACACGGCTCTACACTGGAACAGGTCAAACTGGTCCCCCCTGAAAAAAACGATAAGGCAACGGTTGAGGTCCAGGTCGATGGTGCCGGTAAAAAAACATTTGTCGGCTATGCCTACCTGATCGACACACCGTTCATCCTCATGATCACCGAGCCGGTGGCTTCGGCCATGGACCCCTGGCGCAGGGACCGCAACCAAATCACTATTTTTATTGTCCTGGGTCTTATTCTCATCCTGGCCGTGGTTTACCGGACCGCCAGCAGGATGATCGACGAGATTTTTGCTGCTGACCAGCACCGGCTGCAGAGTCTGGACAAGGTGAATGAAAACCAGAAGCTGGCCTCCATCGGCCGGCTTGCCGCCGGCGTCGCCCACGAGGTAAACAATCCCCTGGCGGTCATCAACGAGAAGGCGGGCCTCCTCAAAGACATCGTTACCTCTAACAACCAATACAAAAACGATACAAAGCTGGTCTCAATTGCCAATTCCATCATCGCCTCTGTTGAGCGGGGCGGCAAGATCACCAAGCGGCTGCTCAGTTTCGCCCGCCACATGAAGGTTGAGGAGCATCCCATGCAGGTCGAGGAAGTCATCCGTGATGTCCTTGGCTTTTTAAAAAAAGAGGCCGAGTACCGTTCCATTGAAATAACTCTCGAAACATACGGAGAAATCCCGAGTTTTTTCGGTGACCGCGGTAAAGTCCAGCAGGTCTTTCTCAACCTGATCAACAACGCCTTTGACGCCATGGAAAAAAACGGGCATCTCGCCATCGGCATCCTGGCCACCGATGACAACAGGGTTGCGGTGGCCATCCGTGATACCGGCTGCGGCATCAGGGAAAAAGATATTCCCTATATTTTTGAGCCATTTTTTTCAACAAAAACCGCCTCCGGCGGCACCGGCCTGGGACTGTCCATCACCTTTGGTATTATCCAGGAACTCGGCGGCACCATTGAGGTGGACAGCATCAAGGAAAAAGGAACATCATTCACCGTCTATCTGCCGACTTCCGGCAGCAAGGAGAACAGCAGCAATGAAAATTCTACTCGTTGACGACGAACACGAGTTGGTTGCCACCCTGGCCGAACGTCTTGAAATGCGAGGCTACGAGGTTGACTGGAGCACCAGTGGAGCGACCGCCCTTGAAAAAGCCTGCCAAACGGAATTTTCGCTGGCCATCCTCGATATGAAGATGCCGCAGATGGACGGACTTGTTCTCAGAAAGAAGCTTGAGGAAATCACGCCAACGATGCGCTTCATCTTCATGACCGGTCACGGATCAGAAGAGACCTACCAGGAAGCCACCTCCTCCGCCACCCCGGTCCGCTACCTGATCAAGCCTGTCAATATCTCCACCCTCACCGGGGCCATCGACGAACTAACGAACAGGGAGGGCAGCCATGACTGACAAATGGCATCTTATTGGAGAAGAGGGACTGCATTATTCAGGCACAATGTCCGCATCCATCTCCCACGAGCTGAAAAACGTCTTTGCCATCATCAATGAAAACAGCGGCCTTCTCCAGGACCTGGTCATGATGCAGGAAAAGGGCATGACACTTCAGCCGGCCCAGCTGCAGCAGGTCTCCGAGCTGATCCGCAAACAGGTGAAACGAGGCGACTTGATTATCAAAACGATGAACAGCTTCGCCCATCTCACCGACACCCCGACCGCAGCCATCGAACCGCGGCCCTTTCTAGACCTGGCATGCCGCCTCAGTCAGCGTCTTGCCAACATGCGGCGCATTACTGTGGAGGTGGACCACGACTCCAACCCGCCACCGTTTACAGCCAACCCTTTTCTACTGGCAAATCTGCTCTGGCGCTGCCTGGAATTATCCTTTGAGTATGTCCAGCCGGACAGCCTGATCACCCTGAGGGCAACAACGGATGATCACAAAATAACCCTTGCTATCTGCGGACTTGAACCAGACAGGACCAGTACGACATTTTTTGACCAGACAACCGTGCTTCTTGCCGAAACAATTAACTGCTCCATCACTGCGGTGATCGAGCAAGGCGCCATTCACATCGACGTAAACAAATAATGGGTACCTTGAAAAATTAGAATTTTCGTCCAGAATCGAGGCATGAGAAAAATTTTACCACAGGCATATAATTGATATTTCGAGGACGAAATGCTCGGCTAAGCTTTGCTCGATCCGGGTATAAAATTTTTTTCACAACGAAGAAGCTGGACAAAAAGGCAATTTTGCAAGGTGCCTAAAGACAGCCAACAAGGGTCCCAGTCACTGTTCCCATTTTTGTCAAACAGCCAAGGAGGAAAGAGATATGACGGAGAGAATTTTACTGGTCGATGACGAGGAAGATTTCGTTGAGACCCTGGCAACCCGGCTTCGCAATCGCGACATGGTCGTCGATACCGCCCTTTCCGGAAAAAAGGCCATGGCTCTCATCGAAAAAAAATCTTTTGATGCGGTTGTGCTTGACCTGCAGATGCCTGATATGGACGGCCTGCAAGTGCTCGCAGCAATCAAGGAGACCAACCCCATCATCCAGGTCATCCTGCTCACCGGCAGGGCAACGGTTGAGAAGGGTATCCAGGCCATGAAACTCGGTGCACTAGACCTCCTGGAAAAACCGGCAGACATCGACGATCTCACCGATCGGATCAAGGAGGCCAGTGAGAAACGGATGATCATGATCACCAAGGAAAACGAGGACAAGATCAAAAACATACTCAAAGGTAAAGGCTGGTAGCCTGGAGGAAGCCATGGACATACAATCAATCTTCGATGATTTTGTAATCGACATCAGCAACTACCCGCGCATCCCGGAAGACCAGACACTCACGGACGCGGTGGGCATCCTCACCTCCTACAAGTGGACCTCGAACAACAATTTTCTCAAATATTACTGCCTGCTGGTTGTCGACGACGAAAACAGAATCACCGGCCGTATAAACATGGAAGACATCCTCAGGGCCATGGAACCGAAGCTGCCCGGCAAGAAAAAGAACTCAACGTTTGAGGGGATGAAAAGTGACCTGCCGAACCTGACGATTATCTGGGAAGATTCCTTTTTCAAACACTGCCAGAAACATGCCGCCATTCCAGTCAAAAGCATCATGTCTCCCATTACTATCAAGGTCAAGCTGACCGACCCGGTCTTCAAGGCGCTGCACCTTATGCTTGCAGGTGGCTACCGGACCCTGCCCGTTGTCGATGAAGGGGCTGTGGTTGGCATCGTCCGCATGGAGGAGCTATTCACCGTCATCTGCAGCCACTGCGAGCTTTAACGACCGCCGACCAAATATTTTGAAAACGAAGCTGCCCTTGAACATCCCTTTCCAGGGGACCACATCCCCAGCAGGAGACAATTTCCATGAGTGATACAAGCGGAATCGATGTCGCAGAACATAAAGCTCGATTCGACTGGAAACGGCTCACCTTCATGAGCCTTGGCATCTTTCTATTCCTCTTTGTCTATTATGCGCCACCCTGGCCCGACGCGATCGATCCCATGGGAGAACATTTCGTACTCAGCAAAGAGGCCAAGGGAGCCCTTGCTGTTTTTTGTCTGGCCGCCGTCTGGTGGGTCTTTGAGGTGGTTCCCATCGGCGTCACCAGTCTGACCATCGGCGTGCTCCAGGCTCTTTTCATGATCCGGGAGCCCAAAGTGGCCTTCAAAGATTTCATGGATCCGTCGGTGCTGTTCATCTTCGGCTCCATTGTCATCGGCATGGTGTTCACCAAAACCGGTCTCACCAAACGCATTGCCTATAAGATGCTTTCCATTGTCGGGGAAAAAACCTCGATGATCTATCTCGGCGTCTTTGTCATGACCTCAGCGCTGACCCACCTCATGGCCCACACCGCAGTCGCTGCCACCATGTTTCCCCTGCTCATGGCCATACATTCTCTCTACAGCGATAATGACGATACAACCAGGTTCGGCAAGGGGCTCTTTATCGGCATGGCCTATGTGGCAGGGGCCGGCTCCATCGTCACCCTGCTCGGGGCGGCACGGGGAGCGGTGGCGCTTGGCTTTTACAAGGACATCATGAATATCGACATCTCGTTTTTTACACTCACCATGTACATGTTCCCCATCGGCTGGCTGATGACATTTATCCTCTGGGGATTTTTCATGGTGATGTTCAAACCGGAAAAGGCACAGATTCCAGGCCTCAAGGAAAAGGCCACACGGATGTATTCCGAGCTCGGCTCCTGGAGCCGCCAGGAAATTCTCGCAGCGGGTATTGTTGCCTCGGCCATCCTTGTCATCGCCCTGAAAAATTTTGTTCCGGCACTGGCAGGACTTGACAAAACCGGTATCCTGCTCTGCTCCACAATCGCCTTTTACCTGGTCAACATCCTCGACCTCGATGATCTCGAGGAAGTCCCCTGGAACATCATTCTGCTCTTTGCCGGTGCCATGTCAATCGGCTTTTGCCTCTGGGAAACAGGAGCCGCCAAGTGGCTCGCCGTCAACTGGCTGGTCCTTTTCCAGAATTCGCCCGGCATTGTCTTTATACTGGGCATGGCATTTTTCGTGATGATGATGACCAACTTCATCATGAACGTTGCCGCCATTGCCATCTCGCTGCCGGTGGCTCTTGTTGTCGCCCCCTACCTGGGTGTGGCAGGTGAGGTTATCCTCTTTTCCTCACTTGTTGTTTCCGGTATGCCCTTTCTGCTGCTTGTCGGTGCGGCTCCCAACGCCATTGCTTACAACTCAAAACAGTTCACCACCGGTGAATTTTTTCTCTACGGCATACCGGCCTCCATCATTCTCATGCTCGTCACCTGGCTGGCGGTAAGCGTCATTTGGCCGATCATGGGCATGTCGATCTACGTCCCTAAAATCGGCTAAACTCTATTTTTGCCGGGCTCCTTCAGCGGAGCCCGGCAAAGTATCAATCGTATTATTTCTGGGAAGATCCCGTAAAACGGGGTAGTGTAATTTCATGCATTGCCAACAACCACGGATCAGACTCCTGCTCTTCTCAATACTCCTTATTTCCCCTGTCCTGTCAGCCGCCAACGAGGACAAAATGGATGAGTCCGTACAGGAAACAGTTGTCATCAACAAGGTCGCCTACCCTGTACCTCCCCCCTGGCAGGGAAGAGAACTTGACGCCAAAGAACCGCTGACTGCCCCACCCCTGGTCAGGATTCCGACCCACTTGAGTGCCGAGCAAGCCAAGCTCTATCTGCTGCCTGATGCCTGTACGGCCCTGATTGAAATGGGCGATGCCGCAGCCCTGGACGGCATCGAGTTAAAGGTTGATTCATCCTACCGGTCCGGTCGATACCAGAAAATCATCTTTACCCGCCTCATGGCTGAAGGCCGCACCTTTGACGACATCATCCGCTATGTCGCCCCTCCCGGATACTCTGAGCACATGTTAGGCACAGTGGTTGACTTTGCCCCGGGCAACTGGCGCTTTGCCGAAACTCCCGCCTATCAGTGGCTCAGAACCAATGCAAATCACTTCGGTTTCCATGAAACGCTGCCGGAAAGCTCACCAGACGGCATCCCCTGGGAGTCCTGGCACTGGCAATACAAGAAATAGCTGCTCCCACACACTTGCGCAGCGGGCCCTGACGACATCGGATTTTTCAACCGGTCGTCAAAATGACAATGAGTGCAACCTGAAAATATAACTAGGATCAAGCCCCACCTTGTCTTTTCCAAACTTGCCGCTGGATTCATCTCCAACGAAATGATATAAATTACTACTTCAGATAGTTACAGATGGATATTCGGCATCTCTACTCTTCCTTTTTTCACCTCAAGCTTCAACAAGGTACCATCAGCTTAGCAACCCCATATCCACTCAAATCATTTAGCGGACAAACAGTTGGAACTAAATAAGATTATACAAAATTATTTCAACAGTGGCTGGGATTTTCCAGAAGACGAGTTCCATATCAGGTGCCGCTACAACATGGTGAATTGTGGTCTCATCGTTGCTTATGCAGGGATTGTCCTGGGATTAATTTATAATATCCGTAGCGCCAACATGGTTCTGGTCTATTTAGAACTTGCCCTGTTTCCAATACTTACCCTGCTTGTTCTGCTGCTACGAAAAAAAAGATCCTATTTTGACAATGTAACAACAGTCATGGTTACTGTCACCCTTGTCTTTTTTGACCTCCTGATTGTCTTCAGCAGACCCGAAGACCTGAAATTTGTCTGGCTCTTTATCTATTCAACCCTGTTTATTTTTATCAAGGGAAATAAAATCGGCCTGGCAGGATTCGCAATAATGCTCCTTTCTCTGGTCCTTTTGAAGATTCAGCCGTTTATCCCTGTTTATTATTCAACCTCCCAGATCATTTATATCATATTTGTCGTCACCATACTCTGCTCAATAGTCATAACCTTTCAGCATGTAGTGGAAACCTCTCAGAAGCTCATCGTCAAACAGAAGCAACAGCTTGCCAAAGTTTCTGTAACAGACAGGCTTACCGGGATTTACAACAGGGCCAAGCTCGATGATATCCTGGAAAATGAAATTCACCGCTATAAACGCTACAAACACGTATTGGGTTTAATACTGCTCGATATTGACCATTTTAAAGATGTTAACGACACCTATGGTCACCAGGTGGGCGACAAGGTGCTTGCGGAACTGGCCGTTATACTGAAAACACATTGCAGGGAAACAGATTATGTGGGTCGCTGGGGCGGAGAAGAATTTCTGTTCATTTGTCCTGAAACCGATCTGGATGGCATCTTTATACTGTCTGAAACGATCCGCTACTCGGTAGAATCGCATAAATTCTCAGTCATTGACAAACTGACTGTCAGCCTGGGGATAAGTGGTAGCGAAGAGAATGACACAGCAGATGCCCTGCTGAAAAGAGCCGACGATGCGCTCTATTATGCCAAAGGGTATGGGCGAAACCAGACCATTGTATTTGCCGACTCCTCTTCCCTGTAGGAGAGTGTTTCTCCATTTCCGGCGACCGGCAGACAACCCTTCAAGGATACAACGCCAATAAAAACTGTCAGGCACCCGCAGGATCGCCCCGCCATCAATACAATTATATCAATACAAGGTCTTAACTGACAAACACAGAATCCATCCTTTTCGGCTTCCCGTTGCCCCTTCTCATGAATTAAATTCACAAATCTGGTGTCATCAGGGTGCCAGCTATTACCTGGACTGGCTGATAATCGTCTGACCGCTCAGGGTAAGATGGGTGATTTCTCCTGTTGTTTTTGAGACCACACAGGTTCCCTTATTGACTGAAACACCGCCGCCTTCTTTTTTGATAAAAATAGCCACCGGCCGGGACCAGTAAAAGGTATGCTCTTTATCGTTTTGCACCCTCTTCCGGCAGTTCGGCACCTTGATCACCCCTTCAGGCTTCAGGCTCCTGTACTTTCTCTTGCATGTTTCCACCGCCTCGGCCCAGGCCACCCCTTCAGCGGGCGATTCCCTGAAAACCTCGTTGATCTGTTCGCGAAACATGGACACTGCCGACAAGAGCACAACAAGGCAGATAATCACAATCAGGTAACTCAGGCCGGTTTTGTATTTCTTTTTCACGTTTTGTCCAATATCAACTCGTTGACAGCAACTGCCCTCAACACAAAAGCAAAAATCTCAAACAGACAGCCATTCTCTACTTTCAGTATGTCAGACGCCATCTGACTTTTCCAGAAAAGATTCCCCCATTTTTACTATCATAGGGGCCCAGCATAACAACCATTGCTTGAAAACAGATTCGCCCAGCGATATATATGCAGTAAAATCCCTGTTGCACAATGCAGTGCAGGGCTCTGCCCACAAACCCACAACAACCCGTCCTCAATCCGGCACATGCTGAGCAAACTCAACCATCCTGCAGGTATATTATGTATCTGCTTATTGGCATTGTTCAAGCCGGTGATCTCTTCCGCTGAACAATCGACCGACCAGAATGAAGAGCTGGTCCACTGGGCCTACTCTGCCTTCCAGGGTTCCGGGATCTATTCTATCGATGGTGAAATCATCGGTATGCTGAACCTGCCTTTCTCCACAAGCTTTACCCCGGACAGCTCAAATGGAGCAGAACTGGAAATTCGTTATCCGCTGATTGTCGGATTTTATGACTTCGATGTCCGGGAACACGGCATCAATGATTTTGATGAGAGGCTTGGCACAATCTCTTTTATGCCCGGCCTTCATTACCATCTCCCGCAGACAGCTGACTGGACAGTGACACCATTTGTTGATCTCGGTATCGGCCTGCCCATGGGTGAAGGCGAGCATGCATGGATCTATTCGGCTGGAGTCGAAAGCAGGTATACCTTTTATCTTAGTGAGTGGGAATTCAAACTGTCCAACCGACTTCGCTATGCCGGATACATACTCGATGACTCGCACCTGGCCGATGAATACAGCACCTTTGAGACCGTTATCGAATACCCTGTCCACACCCGGGCGATCCTGTTTAAGCGCCGGCTTGATATCACACCCCACCTCTTCAACCAGTTGTTTCTTGATGAAGTCGAACTGCAGCAACCGCTCGACAATCATGAATCGCTGTCTGTTCAATGGGGAGCCGGGCTGACCATCGGGTTGACCAGTGAAAATGAGGATGCCCTGCTGCCCAAAATTCGCTGCGGTATCGGTTTTCGCTACGGCAACGGCCTCAAGGGCATCCACTTCCTTCTAGGCGAAACTTTTTGACCTGTCCCGACAGGCTCCTAGAGAATTTTCTGGCCAATCAGGTTTTCACCCCGCGCCAGTTTACCCCCAAAATCATCGGCAAGGAGAAAGTGTCCCTCATTGGGGCCGGATGAACCGGGTAGCTGTACCGGTGCATCCACACCACCCAGCCAGTGCATCCCCAGAAATCTGGCTGTGGCCTCCATGGCCATCTGGACACCGCGTGATGAATGCATGGTGTTCAAACCGGAATGGGTAGAAACAATCGCCAGCCCCTTATCTCCAAGGCTTGATGAAAAATCGGGGTTCAGGGTATCCGACCAGCGGTCGAGAAATGTCTTCAGCCTGCCGGACACCTGGTACCAATAGATCGGGGTGGCCAGCATGATGATATCAGCTCCGAACATCTTCTCCTTGAGCAATCCCATATCATCATTACCGGCTTTACTGAAATCATCCTGCAGAGCATCACCGAAATAATCAGCCCACACGTCTGCCACCCTGTAATCATAGATGTTGACCATCTCCCAATGGGCTCCTTCTTTTTCCGCTGCCGCAAGAACCCGGTCAGCCAGGAGTCTGCTGTTACCCTCTTTATCAGGACTGCCGTGAATAGTAAAAATATTCATAAACACCTCCGTGCCGGATATTAAAATTTGGTAAATGACTACCGGGTACCTTGAAATACTAATTTTTCAAGGTAGTCTACCACTAAAACATTGCTACAATGTAGCACTATGTCAATGGCCAAACATCCCATCCAGCCCAAAGCGGTTATTCACCGCAGAGATTTCAACTGCGACTCACTCACACGGTGACTGTTGCAAAACAGCCGGTTACATGATAGTTGTCCTGTCATGGAATTATCCGGTACCAGCTCCCTATCCTCTTTTTGACCCATCAGACAATGATCAGCTTACTGCTCAACAAAGAACTCCTTAACCCACTCATCTTTAACGAAGCCTACTATCTCTCCCAAAACGAAGATCTGCAGGCCCTGGGCCTTAGCACCAAACGGTTGGCAAAACACTTTCTGAAGCATGGCCTGAATGAAGGCCGTAACAGTTCACCGGTTTTCAACGCCGGATATTACCTGGAGAACAATCCGGACCTTGCCGCAGATTTGGGAAATGACCCGGCGACTGCGGCAAAACACTTCCTGCGCAAGGGAATAAAAGAGAACAGACCCACCTCCCCCCACTTTGACATCAGCCATTACTACCGGGTAAACAAGGACCTGCATGAGCGACTCGGCCGGGACTACGAAAAACTCTACCATCACTTCATAGAGCACGGGCAGTACGAGGGCAGAAGATACAACTCCTTTGTTATGCCGGACTCAATTATGATCGAGCTGACCAACGCCTGCAACCTCCACTGCGACACCTGTCCAAGGGAGTATGAGTTCGGCTCCCAGATGGAAATCGGCTCAATGGATACGGAAAAAGCGCTCGAATTGATCAGCGAGGTGACGGAGTTCGCTACGAGCATTAACCTGACAGGGCTGGGTGAAACTTTTCTTTATAAAAACCTGGAAAAACTGGTGGATACCATTGGTGACATGGACGGCGTGACAAGCTTTCTGTCAACCAATGGACAGACAGCAAACTGTTTGGAAATGACCGAGAAAATCAGCGACAAGGTCGACCTCATCCAGATCTCTGTTGACGGCACCGGTTCGGTCTATGAAAAGGTCCGCCACGGGGCCGACTTCAATGTTTTTTCAGCAAATGTTGGCAAAATGGCAGGAATCGTCAGGGATACGAAGACCGAGATCATGCTCAACATGGTGACCTATCCGCAGAACTATGACGACATGAAAAATGTGGTTTCATTTGCCCATAAGGTGGGAATCAAACGACTGCACATCAACACCAGAAACCTGGTGACCATGCCAGAGGCCGACCTTACTGAATACCGGTTTTACAAAACCGACCAGTTTCTCAATGAGATGCAAAAGACCAGACAGCTCGGAAAAGAGCTCGACGTGGCAGTGACCACATTTTCAGCAGAACATGCCAGAAGCGATTACTGCGACCTGGTACTCACCGGCTACTACATCACCTGGAATGGTTTCCTCGTTCCCTGCTGTGCCAAGCCCTTCCCCAAAGAGCTCCACTTCGGAAACGTTTTTGAAGAGGGTGCCGTCTCCTGTATTCAACGATTCCAGCAGAGTGAATTCCGCTCCCTGTGGGAACAGGAGAAAATCCCACCGTTCTGCGCCAGATGCCACATGGTCAACACCATGAAGGATCTATAATAGCAGGGCAGCAGAAGCAGGTTACCGACCTGTGGTCCCGGAAATGGCCTGGTCATCACACCGTTTATCAACCAGATGGCTGCACTCAGACCTGCAACCGCCAGGACAGCGCGAACAATTCGTCCTCAGTTCCGAAGCCTGTTTTCGGGTGCCTCAACAGATGCTGCCTTTTCCATAATCTCTCTATTTACTATTGGTCAGCCGGAGCAGGCTCTTCACTGCATCATAAATTCGGGGGTCTCCGCTGGCTCTTGAACCAGCAACGTTCATTACCCTGACATTGTCGGTGGTGACCCACTTCTTAATCATGACAGCGGCCTGTTTCCCACTGACCTTTTCCAGGTCAATGTGAAGCCACGGCCTGGAATGTTTTTCGGCAAGCCTTCTCGTCAAAGCTGTACCGCCAGTGATTTTCCCATGGGAAATGATCAGCGTCCCGTCCGACTCGAGAATATTTTTTTCGGTTCGCTTCGCATAATTTTTTCCGGGCATCTCTTCAAGCTGGTACCTGACTGCAAGAGGTCCTTCCTCGGTAAGTCGCCCTTTGGGAATCCAGCCGCCATGAGGGATATCATGCTCAATGGCGAAATCGAGTGCCGCCCGGTCCGCGCCGGTCTGACCGCCTGATATGATTTTTACAAACATTTTTTCTCAGAATCTCAAAATCAGCTGCTCCTGCAATACACCTGAAAATCAATTGATACATATACAAGATACAACAGTGCCAAACGTGAACAAACTGTTTATTGCATGGGTTCGACCAAATTATCTGTCGGATAATTGCTCTCCATGGTAGATGTATGGAAAAAGCGTACTAAGAAAGAATTATTCTCCCTTATTTCTCCTGTCCAAATGTCCGACGATCCAAAAAAAACAGAGCTGAACCTCCTCAGCAACCTGGCCAATGGAATCAGGACAGGTCTCTTTGTTTTTCTCATCGGCATCTTACTTACCTACCTGCTTGCCAATGCTGAGGAGAGGAGGTTCCAGGAACAGCTCCATGGCCAGATCATCGGCCAGCTGGCTAAAATCAGGGCCAAGCTCGAGGCTGAGGTAAATGCCAACTTCTACCTGACTCGTGGCATGGTCGCCTATGTGGCCTCCCACCCTGATATTGACCAGGGCACATTCCGCCATATCGCTAAAGTACTGTTGCGCCACAAAAACCTCGTTAAAAATATCGCCCTGGCACCGGATAATATTGTTGATTTTGTCTACCCTCTAAAGGGCAACAAAAAGGTAATAGGGCTCGATTATCGCGAGAACAAAGAGCAGTGGCCGATGGTTGAAGAGGTCATAAAGAGTCGCCAAACCATTGTCGCCGGCCCGATCAATCTGGTCCAGGGCGGCGTTGCCTTTATCTGCAGGTCGCCGATCTATCTTCTTTCCTCAGACCGGTTGTATGGAGATGATGTTTACTGGGGGCTGACCAGCATCGTTATCGATAAAAACAAACTGTTTAAGGCGGCGGATTTTTACTCCCATGACGACTCCATCCGCCTGGCAATCCGTGGCATTGACGGGAAGGGTGAACAGGGTGGTCTCATTGACGGTGATCCTGATGTCTTTCAAGAAAACCCGATAGTTCTCAGTGTGAGTATCCCTGGAGGCAGCTGGCAGCTTGGTGCTGTCCCCCGGCATGGCTGGGAGGTCTTATCCCGGCCCGCCACATTCACCTGGGGTGGCGGCCTCCTCGTCTCGCTGATAACCGCACTGCTGGTTGTTTTCTTTCTTCAGAGAAAAGAACAGGTGCAGCGTCAGATCGGAGATGCCCTGACAAGGGCAGAAAGTGCAGGTCGGGCGAAAAGTGAATTCCTCGCCAATATGAGCCATGAAATTCGTACCCCGCTGAATTCCATTATCGGTCGAAGCGCCCTTGCCCTTGACCACCAGATTGACAAAGATACGCGCTCTCACCTGGAGATGATCTCCAGCTCCTCCCACAACCTTCTGGCCCTGGTCAATGATATTCTTGATTTCTCAAAAATTGAAGCGGGAGAGTTGACAATTGAAAACAGCCCATTTGACCTTCATGACACTGTCCAATCCTGCTGCAGAACCGTCAAGATCCTTCTTGAAGACAAGGACAAGAGTGTTGCCCTGAATCACACAATCGCTCCGGATGTCCCCCGGGTGGTAACCGGTGATGCTTTGAGGCTCCGCCAGATTCTGCTGAATCTGCTGAGTAACAGTGTCAAGTTTACGGAAGATGGCACCATCGACCTCTCTGTTAAATGCCTTCCCACTGATAATTACCTGCAGATCCAATTTCAGGTGCGGGACACCGGCATAGGCATAGCACCGGAAAAGCTTGACTCCATCTTTGACAAGTTCTCTCAGGTGGACCACAGCGCCACAAGAAAATTTGGAGGAACCGGCCTCGGCCTTGCGATCTGTCACTACCTGTGTCAGCTCATGGGAGGAGACATTGAGGTGACCAGCACTCCTGGTAAGGGAAGCACCTTCTCCTGCACACTGTTATTCACTCCATGTTCAGACGATGAGCTCATTAGCGTGAAGGATCCGCTTCCAACAGAACCGCAAATCGTCCCCCCCATGTCCCTGCTGCTTGTGGAGGACAACGAACCAAATCGAATCCTCGCACGCATGGTCCTGGAAAAAGACAACCATCATATTGAAGAGGCCCACGACGGACTTCATGCACTGGGGCTTCTTGCCGAAAACGACTACGATGTGGTCCTCATGGATGTGCAGATGCCGGTCATGGACGGTTTCAGTGCCACAACAATTATCCGCCATGCTGAACGGGGTGATGAGATCAAAGGAATTGATGAAGATCTTGCAGCTAAACTTCGCATCCGCCTAAAAGGACAGCACACCCCGATCATTGCCATGACAGCAAAGGCCATGAGCGGGGACAGGGAGGAGTGTCTTGCTGCGGGAATGGACTACTATTTATCAAAACCGTTTACTGCAGGAGGGGTAAAAGCTGTTCTCGGCCAAATCGCTTCTCTACGGCTTATCTCATAACTCCTCCGGGAGTACGTCTGCCTGGAGGGTTCCTTATCTTCCACCGTTGTCAGTCGCTGGCAGATAGTCTTTCGAACTGTCTTGATTATCCCTGTTTCCCTTCATATTCATCAAAACCTGATTGCTTTTGAGCAAAGACCGCATCTCAGGGCCAGGCGTCAAAGAATCAATCAGGTACGCCACACTTTTCTCACGTATCATCGACACAAACTGCAGGTATTGACTCTTCTGATTACAGCCACTCATTAAAACAGGTTTTACTTCTCTCGTAGACTGGTCCCAGTATCTTATTAATAAATAATCGTTTTCAGTTGTATTTGTTTGTGCCAGTCCAGAGGCTGCCCCTGCAACACTTCCAACACCTCCAAGAAGCAGACCGCCGATAAGCGTACGTCTGATTACAGATTTTTTTTTGGAAGTTTTCTGGGCAAGTAAATGTCTATTCAGATATTGAATATCTACCAGCTGAGCAAAGTGGATATCCAGCGTACAAGCTGAAGATGAGGAACCAGCAGTAATTTTCAGTCCACTGCCATAGAGAGCAATAGTCATTTCTCCCTGACAGAACCCGTTTATGAAATTTTCCTCTTCATTATACGTTCCTGCAACCCGACCCAACAGATCCCCACCAGTTTTCTCATCACCTACACTGAAGTTATTCTGAAAACCGGGAAACTCACAAGCAATCGCCTGGTTGTTTGATTGTTTATGCTCATAGCCACAGTGAAAGCAAAAAGGCTCGCCGAAAGTAAGTGTTTTTCTACACCTTGGGCAGAACTCGTTATAATCCTGCTGAACAATCTTGTTCCAGAGGAGCTTTGCGCGTCCTGTCAACAATCTCTTCAGGTCGATGAGATCCTGAGAAGTCGTTTTAATATCATTTATTTTCTTACAGAATGTATCAAAGACATTCTTTGTTTTAAAAAATACAGACCCTTCAAACTCCTTTTGTGCGGCCAATATTGTCCTTAAATTATTTACTTCAATATTTATCTGTTCTTTAATCTTATTAATCTCAACAATAACATCACGTTCGGAAGTTGAAATATTCTCCAAACACTTTTTTGATTCAGCAAAATCAATCTTATGAAACAGTGCTATTGCCTCAAATACTTTCCTCTCATTTATCTTTGCGAGCCTTCCAAAAATCACCCCGCATTTTCCGCACTCATCAGCGGCTGCCGGCTGAACATGCATACATTTTGGACAGACCTCAACACATAGGGATGTGGCACTTTTTGACTTTTTGCCGGGCACAGTTATTACAGAATCGCAATTTCTACACCGATCCTTCATATCGTGATCAGGGATTTTGCGTTCATCGATATTGTAGATTACTGAACAGTTCGAACATTGAATTTTCATGTGCTCTTAAATGGGGTCAGAGTAAAGGGTGCCTTGAAAAATTAATCCGCTGCTTTTCGCCACCCCTTCGGTCGCCCTCTCTTTTTTGTTCTCAGTCGCCTGCCGGTCAAACTTTCGATTTTCTCCTTAAAACGATCACTGCCTACTGCCATGCCTTTATTACTGTTTTTTCTTATATCATCCATCAACACATCGTTGACATTATGTGCAAACAAAGCACAATAGTTCTTCCGACGCTCTGATGGTTCTGTCCCTAAAGCAAGATATTCCGGATGTGGTGTACATAAATTAAAGGCCTTGCCCAGACCATTAAACTGGTAACTTGACCACTGATAATCACCAGGGTCAGCTACCATATCTGCACGAACCGGATTCAGCTCTATATACCTGTATACTTCCAACAAATACCTCTCTGCCTGAACCAGACAAGATTTATAACGGCCTTCCCACAATGTTCCGGTTCTGCCATATTCAAAATTAAAATATCGGACATACCGGCGCCCCAATGCCTGCATCATTCGACTTAAACCACTTTCCTGTTGTGGTGTACAGAGCAAATGGACATGATTGGTCATCATCACCCATGCATGAATATCCACACCGTACTTTTGGGAATACTCTTTAAGCCAACCTGTGTAACCACTGCGATCTTCATCTGAAACAAAACAGACCTGTTGATTGTTGCCTCGCTGGATCACATGGACCGGTATTCCAACCGGTGCTATTCTTGGGAGTCTTGACATACCTTTTCCATTGAAGATTATTCAAAGTTAAAGACACCATAGATTTTTGGAATAAATCGTTCAATATTTAATTTTACTCTGACCCCATTTAATAC
>JBDLID010000036.1:0-24742 GCA_039715055.1 Thermodesulfobacteriota bacterium
TGATATTTGGGCAGTAATGCATACTCCAAAGAGAAAGGCTCGGATTGACAAAGCCAGACCTATACGTGAAGTCTCGGCATAGTGGTAGATAAGTCAAAGTACTATGGCTTTGGCAACTTACATTCAACCCAAGGTAAAAAAATGGCTGCAACCTGGACCATCGGAGAACTGCTTGGTACCTCCAGCGCCTATTGGCGTGGCTGCGCCCTCCAGGCCGGAGTACGCCTCGGCCTCTTTTCATCAATTGCTGCAGGTTTTACCACCGGAGAACAAATCAGTGAAAACCTGAACACGGATCCAAGGGCAACAGGATTGCTGCTCGATGGCCTGACAGGGATGGGGCTGCTCATCAAGGAAGACGGGAGCTATGTCAACTCAGTTGCCGCGGATGATTTCCTGGTTAAGCAGTCGACAAACTATATCGGCCACATCATTTTACACCATCACCACCTGGTGGACGGCTGGGCCCAGCTCGATCAGGCAGTCCGAACGGGTCAGCCGGTGGACAAGAGATCTTACGGAGAAGACGTTGAACGGGAGTCCTTTCTCATGGGAATGTTCAACCTGGCAATGGCCAATGGCCCAAAGGTTGCCGCTGAGGTCGATCTTTCAGGCCGCACAAGGCTGCTTGACCTTGGCGGTGGACCGGGGACCTATGCGATCCATTTCTGCCTTAAAAATCCGACGCTTTCGGCAGTCATCTTTGACCGTTCAACCACCGAGCCGTTTGCCCGCAGTACAGTGGAAAAATTCGGTCTTACTGAACGCATCGACTTTAACAGTGGTGACTTCACCACCGATGACCTAAGCGGCGGCCCGTACGATGCTGCCTGGCTCTCCCACATTCTCCACTCCAGCGGAGAAGAGATGTGTCAGCAGATCATTGACAAAACAGTTGCAGCCATGGAGCCGGGCGGCCTGATTCTGATCCATGACTTTATTCTTGAAAACGACAAGTCCGGACCCGAGTTCCCGGCACTGTTCGGGCTCAATATGCTCCTCAACAACCCGGCAGGCAGGTCATACTCGGAATCCGAGATCATCGAAATGCTGTGCCAGGCAGGTGCCAAAGAGGTTCAGCGACACCCGTGGAAGGGCCCCAATGACAGTGGCATCATATGCGCCACCGTGTAACCAATAGCAGATATCACAATGGCAATGCTTGAAGAACTATTTCCCTTTATGCAACATGAATGGCCGCCGGCAATCTCTCTATTTCGTTTGACCTTCTCCGGCCGACACTGCTCACACCAACAACCATACCGCATCAACATATTGAAATAAAACATGTTTTCAAGGATTTATTCTAAAGCGCTGGTTCTGATAACACTGATCGTAACAGTGTATACCGGCGTGATCATATTCTTTGTTTCACCCAAAATTGAAGAGAGAGCTATCTATCTCGAGGAGAAGACCGGGAAAGCACATTTACAGGAAATCACAACGGTTGTTGACTCTACTGTCCGGGAACTGAAAAGCTATGAGAAAAATTCAATTGCTCTGCACAAAGAAGAATTAGAAAATATTACAGATGTTGCTTTCACCCTTGTCGACGAACTGTATGTCTCTTCCCAACCTGAGGCAATACGGCAACATCTCTTATTTGAAGTAAACTCTTTCAAAGAAAATTTATCAAAATTTTACCAGTATAGTCAGCGCTATGCTTCATCCCAGGAGATGCAGGAGACCATCAAAGAGTTTGTCAAATTATACAGATATGATGAAAACACGGGGTACTTCTTCATTAACCAGGGCACCAGCTGTGTGCTCCATCCCATAAAACCAGCCCTGGAAGGAAAGGATCTCGCCGATCTAAAGGATGTGGATGGGAAATTCTTTATCAGGGATTTTACCGAACTGATCCAAACAGAAAAACAAGGTTTCGTTTCATATAAATGGCTCAATCCGACATCAAAGAAGATTGAAGACAAATTGACCTATATTTTCTATTTCGCCCCATTTGACTGGATTATTGGTACGGGTGTCTATTTCGAAGAGATCACACGACAAAAGCAGAAAGAAGCGCTCGAGTATGTTGTTAAGCTTCGATATGACGACAATGAATATTTTTATATCAGTGATTACAATTCAGTATTGATCAGTCACCCTTCTTTGCAGGGAAGAGACATGTCAGAAGTGACGGATTCCGAAGGCACCCTGATCGTTCCGCCAATGGTTCAAATAGCCAGAGAGCAGGGCAAAGGATTCCACAGTTACTTCTGGAACAAGCTGCAGGACACCGGCAAAGTGTACAAGAAATTAACCTTTGCCAAACATATCCCGGACTGGGAATGGATTATTGGTACTGGAATCTATCTGGACAGCGTCGAACTTGAAGTAGAAACAAAAAAGCGTGAGCTGATTACAAATTTGCGGAAGTTACTGACGACTACAACAATAGGAGATACCGGATATATCTACATCTTTGACTCCAAAGGAAACATGATAATCCACCCCAACTCCAATATTGAAGGAAAGAACTTTCTCAAACTCGAGAACCCGGGGAAGAACAGTTACATTTTTGATGACCTGGTTGATGCCTACAAATCAGGCAGGAATATTCTTTATTATGCCTGGGATAAACCCAGTGATAAAGGAAACTACATTTATGACAAGGTATCATGGATTACTTATAACAGTGATTTTGATTGGTACATTTGCAGCTCAGCTTATATCGCAGAGATTAATTCGACAGCCAATAAGCTGAAAAAATATATCTGGATCACCTCTTTCATCCTGCTTGCACTGACATTAATCCTCAGTGCCTTTCTCATGAACAAATTGCTTAAGCCAATTGGGGTCCTGTCACGTAAAGCTCTGCAGGTTAAAAATGGTGACTTGAGCGTCAGGAGTCAAATCCATGCCGGTGATGAAATCGGAACTCTGGCCACGACCTTTGACGGCATGCTCGACACAATCGAAAACAATATCAGCACACTGGACCATAAGGTACATGAACGGACAAAAGACCTGCAGGAGGTGATTGAGAAACTTGACTATCTTGCCTCTCATGACCCGATGACCGGGATCTATAACCGACGTAAATTTTTTGAACTGGCAAGCCTGTTTTTTTCTGAGAACCCTAAGAATTTATGCGCCGCCATGCTGGATATCGACAAGTTTAAAAAGATCAACGATACATACGGACATCCGGTTGGTGATTTAGTGATCAAGGCTGTTGCCGGAACCATCCGTGAACATATTGAAGAAGGATCGGTTTTGGGTCGACTCGGGGGTGAAGAGTTTGCAATTATCTGTCGCCCCACTGCTCAAAGCGACATCGAGAAACATTTTGAATTAATAAGAAAAAAAATTGAGCAATTAGAAATCAGCACAGAACAGGGTGATTTGATTCGCTGCACTATCAGTATAGGAATTGCAAAAACGGACAAAACCGTCAAAAATCTTGATGAGCTTCTGCAGCGGGCTGATGAATTATTGTATGAGGCGAAAGGATCAGGACGCAACAACACCGCCTTCAGAATTTAAGGCGGGTAGCGCTTCCTTTAAACACTCCTGTCTGATGTGATGATGGAGTGTAGACTCTGCCAGTTATCAGCCAACCGTCCCCTTGTATACCCCCTCACTCTCCATACAACCACCCCTCAAACTGATCCAGGAGCCTGTCGGAAAAGCACCTTCTGGCCTGTTAAACATCCTACCACTGCCAGTTTATCAGTCAGCTGGGAAAAAATGAGTGGCCACGCCCGTAGCGGCTATTTGCCCCCTTACCTTCAGGACCTGCCTGGCAGCAGGCAGCCTTTACTCCTCGAGCCAGGATATAATAGAGCTTGACATCAGGAAGAGAATAATTTCTATTGACCAAGTTAAACAAACGTTTGATTTTGCAACCTGCTGAAAACAAACCAGGGCGATCAGTTGGAAAAAGCACCTCCAAAAGAGCGGATTCTTCATGCCGCTGTTCATTTATTTGCCAGGCAGGGCTTTGCTGCTACCGGTCTGCGGGAACTGGCCGGACAGGCGGAAGTGAACCTGGCGATGATCAATTATTTTTTTGGCTCAAAGAAAGGCTTGCTCAAAGAAATTCTTGATAATTTTTTTAAAGAGTATCTTGCCATTGCCAAACAGGAATTAACAGGCCCGGAGAGCCTGCGTATCAGGCTCAGTCGATTTATCCGGAGTTCAGTGCGCTATTTTGATGCGGAACACAATATCCTTCTGGTCACCATTGCGGAACTGCCCCACGACGATCCCGACATTGTCGAACACAAGGCGAGCTGGGCAAGGCAGATGGCCGGGATATTGGACCGGGAGATCTGCCAACCTCTATTAAAGGAGACGGGCCGGGATATTCCGCCAACCTGTATGGGGCCGATGCTCACCTCGCTCATGGCCTCCCGGTTTTTATTTCTGCCGGTTATGACTCAGGTCAATGCTCAACAGGCTCGGCGTGTTGATATTGATCGTTATACCGAGATGATTACAGAACTGTTTTTAAAGGGTCTGATCAACACACCCACAGACTAGCCCCTCTGCAGCTCTTTAAGCTGCCAATCCTCAGCACCTATAAAAAAATGAATTCACCCAAAAGACGAATCGAAGTTCTCTTTGCTGCCCAGACCCGGGCAATCATCAGATTTCGCTTTCCTGTTATTATTCTCATTCTGGCAATAACGGCGGCCCTCGCCTCCCAGGTGCGGCATCTCACCATCGACACCTCCAATGAGGGATTGCTCCACGAAGATGATCAGATCCTGCTCACCTACAATGAGTTCCGGGACCAGTTTGGCCGGGATGACCTGCTTGTGCTGGCTGTCCAGAGTGAAAACATCTTCAGTCGACCGTTTCTTGAGAAACTGCGCCGGTTTCATGAACAGCTTGGAGAAAAGGTCCCCCATGTCTCTGAAATAAATTCTCTGGTCAATGCCAGAAATACAAGGGGGGAAGGAGACACCCTGCTGGTCGATGACCTGCTGGCCGACTTCCCGGAAAATGATGAAGAGCTTGCGGCTTTAAAAGAGCTTGTCCTGTCCAATCCGATCTATACCAATATGCTGATCTCAACAGACTCCAATTTCACCACAGTGCTTCTGCAGAGCGACACCTATTCATCGTCAGGAGTCTCTGCAGGCGATGGGGAAAATCTTGATGATGAGCTTGGCGGCTTTGATGATGAACCGGCCGATTCAGCTGGTGATACCGGCACTGTAGTTCCCGAGTACCTGACAGACCAGGAAAATGCTAAAATGGTCCGTGTTGCCAAGGAAGTTGCCACGGAGTTTCACAGTCCTGATTTTCAAATTTTCATGGCAGGAAGCCCGGTGGTGACCCACACCGTGAAAAAGTTGATGATGAAGGACATGAAACGCTTTCTGCGGTTGGCTGTTTTGACCATCGGCATCAGCCTGTTTTTCATGTTCCGCAGGGTGACAGGAGTGGTGCTGCCACTTTTGATTGTCGCCCTGACCCTGCTCACCACCCTGGGAATAATGGCAAAATCCGGCACATTTTTCAAAACGCCGACGATTATCCTGCCCTCCTTTCTCCTGGCGGTGGGCGTGGGAGCATCCATCCATGTTTTATCGCTGGTCTATCAGTACCTGCGCACGGACGACAGTAAAAATGATGCTATTATCCATGCCTATGGTCATTCAGGTTTTGCCATTGTCATGACCTCGCTGACCACTGCCGCAGGTCTTGCCTCGTTTGCCAGTGCCGATGTTGCCCCCATTGCCGACCTTGGCCTCTTTTCAGCGGTCGGGGTCATGCTGTCTCTCTTTTTCACCCTCTTTCTGCTGCCTGCCCTGCTGGCGGTGATCCCATTGAAGATCAGAACAGAAACTGAAAAGGACAGGGTCACCGTTTTTGACCGCCTCATTGACCGGGTGGCTGATCTCACCACCAGTCGCCCCAAACTGATAACCAGTATTGCCGCGATCGGCATCCTTGCCGCCCTTGCCGGGCTTCCCAGGCTTCAGTTTTCCCACAACCTTCTCAGCTGGCTGCCGGAAAACCTTCCGGTGCGTACGGCAACCGAGAAGATTGACCATAATCTGCGCGGCTCGGTTACCCTGGAGGTGGTGCTTGATACGGGCCGGGAAAACGGCCTCTACGACCGGGATGTTCTGCTTGTCATCGACAGGCTGGCAGATGAGTTGGAACAGTTCAAACAGGACGACCTCTTTGTTGGCAAGGCCGTTGCCGTCACCACTATTCTCAAGGAAATTCACAAGGCACTCAATGAAAACCGTCCGGAGATGTATGTCATCCCTGAAAACGACGCCCTGATTCCCCAGGAGTTTCTCCTCTTTGAAAATTCGGGCTCTGATGATTTGCAGGATTTCGTGGACTCCAGGTTTCAGCAGGCCCGGGTCACCATCAAGGTGCCGTGGCAGGACTCCCTGGCCTATGTCCCGTTTATAAAGGAAATTGAACACCGTTTTGCAGTGGCCTTTGCTGATCTTGATAAGGCGGGCAAGCCGGTTGCGGTGACCACCACCGGCATCATGGGCTTATTTGCCCGCATTCTCCATGCCACCATGTATTCTGCAGCCCAGAGTTACGGTATTGCTCTGGTGGTCATCAGCCTGATGATGATCCTGCTCATCGGTCATCTCCGGCTGGGCCTTATTGCCATGATACCGAACCTGGGACCGATCCTGATTGTTATGGGAATCATGGGCTGGTTTGCGATCCCCCTTGACATGTTCACCATGATGGTGGCCTCCATTGCCATCGGCCTTGCCGTGGATGATACGGTGCACTTTATCTACAACTTTAAACGATACTACACCGAGGGCGAAGATGTCCGGGAGGCGGTGGGACACACCCTGCACACGGCGGGTCGCGCCATGCTGACCACCTCCATAGTGCTTTCCATCGGCTTTTTTATTTTCATGTTCGCCTCCATGAACAACGTATTTTATTTCGGTATGCTGGTGGGGATGGCTATTATTCTGGCCCTGCTCGGGGATTTTTTCCTGGCCCCGGCGCTGATGGCGTTGTCAGCAGACAAAATGTTGAAAAAACATGTAAATGTCCAGCAGCACCCACATTGTGGCCAATCAGGCCGTCTCGAGTAGCACAAGTACGCTTCGTCGGCCTGCCTGACCACACTGCAGGCCCTGCTGGACATTTACAGTGCCCTGCTTGGGGATGCATCCAACTTTGCGCTGAATTGTTACAAAAATAAAAATTATCCCATAGAATACTTATTACTCATTTACAGGAGTTTCTCATGTTCCGCATAACCTCTCTCGCCGCACTGTTTGTATACTGCTTAATGTCATTTGCCTTTATCGGCAGCGCTCAGGCGATGACCGCCCGGGAAATTATGGAAAAGGTCGATACCAGGGATGACGGCGACAATATGACCGGCAATATTGAAATGACCCTCATCGACAAGAAGAAAAATCAGCGGATCCGCGAGATGAAGGTCTTCAGCAAAGACAAGGGAATGGACACCTGGAAGCTCCAGTTCTTTCTTTCCCCGGCAGACGTCAAAGACACCGGTTTTCTCACCTATGACTATCATGAAGGGGCTCGCGATGACGACCAGTGGCTCTTCCTGCCGGACCTTCACAAGACCAAGCGTATTGCCACCTCAGACAAATCGTCGGCCTTTATGGGCTCGGATTTCTCCTATGCCGATATGACGAAGCGTGTCCTTGATGAATGGAACTACAAACTGCTCAAAGAGGGTGATGTTAAAGGCCACAAGGTATGGCTCATCGAAGCCCTGCCCGCAAGCCCGGAAGTTGAAAATCGCTACGGCTATACCAAGTCCGTTATTTTCATCCGCCAGGATATCTTCATGGGCGTACGGGCCGTACACTGGCTGAAAGAAGGCAAAAAAATCAAGTACCAGGAAATGCTGGATATCAAGGAAATTGACGGTGTATGGGTCTCCACCAGGTATCTGATGAAAACCACTAAAAACAAGGTGACACTGCATAACACGATCATGAAATGGTCAAATATCAAATACAATCAGTCGCTCGATGACGCCATGTTCACTGTTCGCCGTCTTGAAAAGGGAATGTAGGATCAGCCGATGAAACACCCTTTGCAAAAATGGAAAACCTTTTCCCTCTGCCTGCTGCTTACTGCAGCACCACTGTCTGTCTCTGCTCAAAATCTTGATGATGTCCTCTCCGGTTTCGACAGTGAGCCGGCTGAGCAGCAAAAGCAGGCAATCGATGAGGTTGATGACGTCCTGTCCGGTTTTGATGAATCGGCACCTGACGAGACAGAAAAGAGTGTGCCGGACAATGAACTCATTCCCCACTGGCTTGAACTCGGGGGCGGAGTCACTCTCGCCTCCTCTGTCAACTTTGCCCATGAAGCACCGGAGGAAGGTGCGGCTGATTTTCGCGGTCTCTCCATGCTGCGCACCAGTCTCAACCTTGACAGCAAGATCAGCCTGGGCAACTGGCAGCTGAAGATCGATGGACATGGTTTTTATGACGCGTCATACGCTCTGCAGGATCGCGACCAGTATTCAGCCGCCCTGCTCGATGACTATGAGCAGGAGCTGGAACTCGATAATCTTTATCTGCGCGGCAGTCTCAGCGCAAACCTTGATGTAAAAATAGGACGCCAGGTAGTGGTCTGGGGAAAATCGGACAATATACGGGTCACCGATGTGCTCAACCCGCTGGACAATCGCATTCCCGGCATGGTTGATATCAAAAACCGCCGTCTGCCTGTGGCCATGACTAAGCTTGATTATTATATCGGCGACTGGAACGTGTCCACGATGATGCTCCATGAACCGCGCTTTGATAAGAATCCGGTCTATAACAGTGACTTCTTTCCGGGCCAGGGACCGCTCCCCCCTGAAAAATCGCCAACTGTTTCTTTTGACAACCAGCAGTACGCTCTTGCCTTAAACGGTATATTCAGCGGCTGGGATTTATCCCTTTACAGTGCTTCGATTTTTGATGCCAGGGCTCATATTGAAAAAGATATCAACGGCAGTCTGTCCAGGCAACACAATCGGTTTTTCATGGCCGGGTTGACCTCAAACATCGCCCTTGGCAACTGGCTGCTCAAGGGAGAGGCTGCCTGGTTTGACAAACTGGAGTACTCCAATCTACCGGATCAGGATTTTTCACGGTTCGACCTCATGGGTGGTATCGAGTATACCGGATTTTCCGAAACCCTCCTTTCCCTTGAAATTGTCAACCGCCACCTTTTCGACTTTGACACCCGTCTACAGGAAAGCCCGGATCTTGCCCAGGAAGACGTGCTGCAGACCATGGCGACCCTTGTTCGCGATTTTGCAAACGACACCATCCAGCTCAAAGTCATTCTTTCAATTTTCGGCGGTCATGGTGAAGACGGGATGTTTGAGAGGGTCCAGCTCGACTATGACCTCAGCGATTCAATGATGGTGAGTGGCGGTGCTGTTTTTTATCAGTCTGCCGATCAGGGGCCATTGAGTGAAATTGGCGACAATGACCGGCTCTTTCTTGAACTCAGCTATGAGTTTTAAAAACCGGCCCCCCACTGGCTGTAGATTTTCTCGGGAAACCTTTATTCCCCCCTCTCCTGTTTCGACCATCAGAAACAATCTTAATGATCACTCATCCTATCTGTGTTATCCTCACCAGTATCGATAATTAGTTACATTATCCCCCACTGTTAACCTGGTTATAATGCGAAAGTCTGTCGTCCATTCAACTCCACGGAGGAATAAATGAGCAATCTTGTAATAGTGACATTTGAAGACGAGTCAACAGCCTTTGAAATGCGGGCTGAACTGGCAAAACTACAGAAAGAATACCTGATCGAAATGGAAGACACGGTGGTGGTAACCAAAGATGAAGAAGGCAAGACCAAGCTTCACCAGGCAGTCAACCTGACGGCGGCCGGTGCGGTAGGCGGCAGCTTCTGGGGCATGCTCATTGGCATGATATTTTTAAATCCTCTGCTCGGCATGGCGGCAGGCGCAGGAGCCGGAGCCATTTCCGGTGCCCTTTCAGATATCGGCATTGACGACAAGATGATGAAGGAAATGGGTGATTCTTTTAAACCCGGCAGTTCGGCTCTTTTTGTCCTGTTCAAAAAGGCCACCGGCGACAAGGTACTGGAACGTCTTGCTCCGTTTGCAGGTAAGGGGAAGGTCTTCCAGACTTCACTGAGCAAAGACAGCGAAGATGCCCTGCGTGAAGCACTTGAAAACGCAGCGGCATAACTCAAGGCCATCAGAAATTATAATAAGGCGACCAACCTGCCAGAGATAAGCCATGTTGCATATTGAAGCAATTGATCATTTAAAACGTAATACAGCCCGGGTCTATGAGATCGGCGCCACGTTTGCCAGGTATGGTCTGGCCGACTGGCTGGAGGATATTCCCTTCCCGGGACTCAGTGAAAAACTCAAACAAGATGACGGTACATCGATCGTTGATCTGGGTCTGGGAGAACGGCTGCGTCTGGCTCTGACGGAACTGGGAACCACCTATATCAAACTTGGCCAGATGCTCAGTACCCGACCTGACCTGATCGGTGAGGAGGCCGCTGCCGAGCTGACAAAACTGCAGTCCTCCACACCGGCTGATCCGCCACACACCGTTCGCTCTCTTTTCAAAAAGGAGCTGGCCAAAACACCAGAGGAATGTTTTCAGGACTTCAAGGATATCCCCCTGGCCTCGGCCTCCATCGGCCAGGTGCACAGAGGTGTCCTTTCTGACGGGCAGCAGGTGGTTGTCAAAATCCAGCATGAAGGGGTCGAGGACAAGGTTGAAGCAGACTTGGCCCTGCTTGAAGGACTGGCGGAACTGGCCCATAAGCATAGCGGACGATTACGCCCCTACGACCCTGTCGGCGTCACCAATCAGTTCAAGCGAACAATCCTGCGTGAACTTGACTTTGGCAACGAGAGACGAAACCTCGAGCAGTTTAGTCGCAATTTCAGAAAAGACAGGACCGTACAGTTTCCGAAAACCTATCCGAACTACTCCTCAAAACGGGTGCTGACCATGGAGTTTCTGCCCGGCACCCCTGGCAGTCAATCTGACAAACTACGTGAAGGGGGAATCGATCTTGAAAAATTTGCCCAAAGGGGGGCCAATGTTTTTCTTGAAATGATCTTTCGGGACGGTTTCTACCATGCCGATCCTCACCCCGGCAACCTGATGCTGCTGACAGACGGCAGGATGGGCGTCCTCGACTGTGGCATGACTGGACGACTCAACGAAAAAATGCGTGACGAGTTCGAGTCACTGTTTCTTGCCGTCATTACCCGTGACACAGATGAAATCCTCGCCATCATGCAGCGCCTGAACGCCATGCCTTCCGGTGTTGCCCGGGAAGTCCTGATACGGGATATTGATGATTTTCTGGTTGATTACGGCAACCGGGATCTTGAAGAGCTCAATGTCAGTGAGGCCCTGAACAGTTTTATTAACATTATCCGCAAACATCGTATCCACCTGCCGGCCGATGTCACCATGCTGATTCGTACCCTGATACTGCTTGAGGGAACCTCCCGGATTCTCGACCGTGGTTTCAGTCTGGCCGAGTTGCTGGAGCCCTACTACAACAAGATCGTGGCAAGGCGTTTTTCTCCGAAACGGCTGATGGGAAAGGTGCAGCGATCCTACCGGGACTGGGACCGTTTTCTAAACTCTCTGCCCCGTGAGTTGAACAATACGTTGGGACGTATCCAGGAGGGTCGTTTTAACATCCAGCTTGCCCATCATCACCTTGACCAGGTTATTAACCGCCTGGTTGTAGGCATCCTGACCGCCTCCATGTTTCTCGGCTCTTCCCTGCTGTGGTCCATGCAGGCACCGCCTCTTTATCAGGGAATTTCAATTTTCGGGGCTGTTGGTTATGGGCTGTCTTTCTACCTTGGGCTCAAGTTGATCCTGGCAATCAGAAAATCGGGCAATGTCGATTCCGACTCTTAAATTAAAACAACCGGCCGGCCATAGCCTGACCTTGTTCAAATTGGAGGCAAGGGAGGCCCGGCTCAGTCATTTAAAACATAATCTGCTCCGGCAACATTGCCCTCATCGACAGTGACCCGGCATGTAAAGCGCCCCATGGCCTTTTTATCAACAATGGTCACAATTGTTTTCTCCCCCTCCCCCCTTTCCATCACCTTGTAATCGGTCTGTTTAAGTAAAGCATGGAGATCGCCTGAGGTCATTTGTGGTGTTATCTGCAGGCAAAACTGTTTCATATGTCTGCCACCACTTAAAAATGGAGCGACACCAATATAAATAACCGTTGCAATGACCAATGCACCAAGGGTCCATTTGACTTTTGAGGCAACACCTTGCTGATTACCCATCTGTTTTTCTCCGATTCGTTATTCCGCCCAACCCTACCAGGTCCCAGAGACTACTTTTTTAAGGGTGCCTTGAAATAACCAGTTAAAAAACAGTTGGGTCTTGTGAGGCGGTTCACTCACTGCTTTTTCGCCCTGCTTTTTTATGGGCGGCTATTGTAATTTTGCCAAAAACGATGTTTACAACATCTATTCTACTCAAACATACATCAACTTCAAAATAGCTTACAGGGATTAATGAAAAAACTAATCATCTTCTTCTGCCTGCTTCTACTCACCGTTCCCGCCTATGCAGGATCGGGCAAACAGAAACACAAAGGCAAGAGCAAAGGAAAAAAATACTCCAACCAGGTCAAATACAAAGAAAAGAACAAAGGAAAAGGAAAATCCAAACACTCCGACCTGCCGCCGGGCCTGCAGAAAAACGTGGCTCGGGGAAAACCGCTTCCTCCGGGCTGGCAGAAAAAAATCGGCAAGGGCAAACGGGTCGATGACACCATCTACCCCTACCTGATGCCTGTCCCCCAGGATGTCCGGGTCACCCTCCCGCCCCTGCCGCGCGGGGTGTCATACAGGAAAATCGACAACGATATCCTCAAAATCAGAAATGACAGCAGGGAAATTCTCGACATCTTCCCCAAAGGTGTGGTGCCGGTTCCCGCCCCGGTGCCTGTGCCCGTGCCCATACCGCTTCCCGGAATGCATTAACAGCACTCAATCCACCGATGATGTACAAGGGGGTTAAATGAGGTTTTTTTGTGGACGGACAGGATAGATGGCTGAATCCGCGAATCCTTTAACCCCGCTTGAGATCTACAGGGTCCTGGAGAAAAGTAACTGCCGGCGCTGTATGCTGCCCTCCTGCCTGGCCTTTGCCGCGGCAGTGATCGGAGGGCAGAAGAAGCTGACCGACTGCCCCTCTCTCCAGAAGGCGGACAGAGATCGGCTGCAGGAAAGGCTTGAGCCCCGATCAACTGCTGAGCCGCGCCAGGCTGAATTTCTGGAGCGGCTCATGGAAAAAGTGGGTAGTCTGGACTTTAACAAGGTTGCTGCTGAAAGGGGTGCCAGAGTAAACGGCGACCTGCTGACCATCCGCTCACTTGGCAAAGAGTTTCACATCGACCACCAGGGGCAGATGAGTTCCGAGTGTCACATCATCTCCTGGGTTCAGGCACCGATTCTCTCCTATGTCTGCCACCCCACTCACCACCAAATCACCGGCGACTGGATCGCATTCCGGGAACTCAAAGGCGGAATAGACTGGCAGAATCTTTTCTCCAGCCGCTGTGAGACACCTCTGAGAGAGCTGGCCGACAACCACACCGATCTGTTTTCCGATCTCATTGACCTGTTTCTTGGACAACAGGTTGAGGATTTTGAGGCTGATATCGGTCTGGTCCTTCACCCGCTGCCCCACGTCCCCATTCTCATCTGCTACCAGGCCGCGGACGCGGACCTTGATTCAGAACTCACCATCTTCTTTGACGCCTGCTGTGCGACCAACCTTCATATCAAGTCACTCTACACCCTCTGCGCCGGCCTGGTCATGATGTTTAGCGAAATCGCCAAGAAACATGTCTGAACAGATCAAAAAGACTGCAAAAAGCACTGGTCCTGAGCACACCCGGCGGATGGTTATAGGAGAGGCCCCACTACTCATTATCCGGAACCGGAACCTCAACCACACTGGATAGGGTCACCCTTCTGCAGCCTGCCACCCTGGATTACTCTCGCAAAAAGCCCTTCTTTGGGCATAATGCAGTCACCGGTGGCCTTCTTGATGGCACAGCCGTCATTGTGACATTTCTTGCCGATCTGGGTAATTTCAAGAACCACCTCATCTCCCAGCCTGAGCTGCTCACCCACGCCAATGGTGGTGAGATCGATCCCGCGGGTGATGATATTCTCGGCAAAGGCGCCGTTCTTCAGGCGGGGCAGCTTCTCCTTCACCCGATCAATGGATTCACCGGCCAGCAGGGAGACCTGACGGTGCCACTTACCACCATGGGCATCATCTGCGATTCCCCAGTTATCATCAAACCGGACATCATCAATCTCCTGTTTGACTATTCCCTTTTTAGAACTGATACAAATTGCTTCGATGGTTGCTGCGGTCATACTGTTCTCCTTTCCAAGAATGGGAGGCCGGGCCGTTTCCAGCACAACCCTGTCGGTCGCAGACCATATTCTTTGAGTAGAACGGAGGTCCTTTGACTCGGAGCTTGCGGGTCGACCATCGACCCAACGACACAAATACCACATTGTGGCTATTTTGTCACCATCCACCTTGGTAAAACCGACCGATTTATTCCGCAGCTGGAGCTATCACTACCGGTTTTTCTAATCATCTTTGTAAAACAGCCCCAGGCGGCGCCTGCGCCTCTCCAGGATATCGGTGCTGCTTTGCCAGAGAGCCAGCAGTTCAGCAAGCTTCTCCCTTTTGCTCTCCTCGGTCCAGGCAAGGATTTGAGGCTGCGGTCCACCACCCGGTGCAGCAATGTCAACCTCCGGCAAACGCAGCAGGTAGGTGTTGGCCCGCACATCAAGCAGGATCTGGGCAATACCGAGATCGCTGATGGCTCTTGCCGTCTCCTCTTCACAGCGAATGAGGATGGAAAATCCTCCGCGATAGGGATTGGGCCGGTTGATGGCCCGCAGGACCTGGCAGCCCCACTGCTCCAACAGATCGATAAAGGGCTGCATTGTAAGGATATCTTCAATATGGGCCATGGCAAAACACTCGGATTGAAATCTGCTCAAGTCTCAAGCAGCTGCCGGACGAAAAGAGGCAGTGTGACCTCGACGTCTCCGTCAAGAAAATAATCGGTAAGAACCACCCTGGAGGCTGATACCATACTGAGGGGTGTCTGCTCTTGATTAAACTCATAAATCACCCCACCCCGGTCCTTCACTATCTGCGGCAGGGAAGCCGCCGGATAGACCTGGGCGGAGGTTCCGATAACCATGAGCAGATCACACTGCTCAATCAGAGCCTGGATTTCAGCAAGATGGCGCACATCTTCTCCAAACAACACCACATTGGGTTTCAACGGACAAGCACACTGTTCACACTCCGGGACCTCTCCGGAGCTGAAATGGTCCTCGGAAACAGCTTCCAGCCGGCCGCAGCGGAGACACTGCAGATGCTGATGGTCACCGTGAATTTCAAACACCCTACTGCTGCCGCCAAGCTGGTGAAGGTTGTCAACGTTCTGGGTGACCACACCGCTAAGCAATCCGTGCTCTTCCAGCCTGCCGAGTGCGAGGTGCGCCTCAGAGGGCTGCTTATCGACCAGGATTTTACCCATGGCCCGGTAAAGCTGCCAGGCCTTGGCAGGATCCTTGCGAAAAACGGAAATCGTAGCGTACTCAGAGGGTGCAAACTCTTCCCACAGCCCTCCCGGGCTGCGAAAATCGGGAATCCCGCAGGCAACCGAAATCCCGGCGCCGGTCAATGCCACAGGACACCGGGCAGCGCCAAAACGGCTCACCGCCTCCAGAAAGTTATCATCGTTCAAACTGCAGACTGCATTTTTCATTGCATTGCTTCAGTCAGCTTTTCCAGCCGCCCCCCCCCTGTTGCTGAGTCATGGCTACTCCTTTTCAAGAAGGATCTCAAGGGCCTCGCTGATGGTATGGGGGTAACGGATTTTGACTCCTTCCAGGACATCAGCAGGGATCTCCAGCACATCTTTTTCATTGAGCACCGGCAAAACCAGCTCTTTTATTCCTGCGCGCAGCGCGGCCAGCACCTTTTCGTTGACGCCGCCCACCGGCAGGACATCACCGCGCAGGGTGATCTCACCGGTCATGGCCACATCGTCACGCACCGGCCGTCCACTAATCACTGAGACCAGGGCAGAAACCATGGCGACACCGGCCGAGGGTCCATCCTTGGGAATCGCTCCCTCCGGAACATGGACGTGAATATCGACGGTGGAAAAGACATCTTCATCAATCCCCAGTTCATCAGCATGGGAGCGAATGTAGGAGAGTGCGGCGGTGGCCGACTCCTTCATCACCTCGCCCAGTTTACCGGTGAGGGTGAGCCCGCCTCTTCCCTTCATCTTCGAGGTCTCAATGAAGAGAAGTTTACCGCCCACCGGGGTCCAGGCAAGGCCAGTGGCCAGTCCCGGCCCCCAGGACCTGGCCTTGATCTCCGAATAGAACCGGATCGGGCCAAGAAAATCATAGAGGTCTTTTTCGGTTATGACATGGTGACTCTCGTCTCCCCTGGCAATCCTGGCGGCTACGCCACGACAGAGGGCACCGATCTCACGCTCGAGATTACGCACCCCGGCCTCCCGGGTATACGATTCGATGAGTGTCTCCAGAGCCCGGTCTTCAATCTCAAGATCACTGCTCTCAAGACCATGGGCATCAAGCTGCCTGGCGAGCAGGTGACGTTTGGCAATGGCTGCCTTTTCATCGAGGGTGTAGCCGGACAGCTCCACCACCTCCATCCGGTCCAGCAGAGGCCCGGGGATGGTGTCGAGCATATTGGCGGTGGCGATAAACAGCACTTTGGAGAGGTCGAACTCCACATCAAGATAGTGGTCGGTAAAGGTTGCATTCTGCTCCGGATCCAGGACCTCGAGCAGTGCCGATGCCGGATCACCGCGAAAATCGTTGCCCAGCTTGTCAACCTCATCGAGAAGAAAAACCGGGTTGTTGGACTCCGCCCTTTTCAGACTCTGGATAATGCGGCCGGGCAAAGCACCGATATAGGTCCGCCGGTGACCTCGAATCTCGGCCTCGTCCCTTACTCCGCCAAGAGCCATACGGACAAACTTACGGTTCATGGTACGGGCTATGGACTGACCCAGTGAAGTCTTGCCCACACCTGGAGGACCGGCAAAGCAGAGGATCGGTCCATGGACATCTTTTTTCAGTTTACGTACTGCAAGAAACTCGACAATCCGCTTCTTTATCTTTTCCAACCCGTAGTGATCCTCATCAAGGTCCTTTTCCGCCTTATCAAGATCAAGGGTGTCTTCTGTGGACTCAAGCCAGGGCAGATCAAGAAGCCAGTCAAGGTAATTTCTCGACACCGAATACTCAGGTGATGAGGGCGAAATGGACTCCAGCCTCCCAAGTTCCTTCTCGGCAACCTTACGGGTGCTGTCCGGAAGATCTTTGTTCTCCAACCGTTCGCGGAACTCCTTGACCTCCACCTTCTCATCATCCTCACCCAGCTCCTTGCGAATGGCCTGGAGCTGCTGGCGCAGGTAGAATTCCCGCTGGCGGCCGTCGATATCTTTTTTAACCGACTCCTGGAGTTCACGACCAGCCTCCACCGTCTCCAGTCGTTTGTTCAACTCAAGGGTCACCCGTTCGAGCATCTCTTCGCAATCGCTGATCTCAAGGATCTCCTGCTCCGCATCAATCTTGAGGTTGAGCTGCGAGGTGACCAGGAAGCCGATATGAAAAGGATCCTCCAGTGCGTTGAGTGTAGCGGCGAGCTCCTGTGGCAGTTCACTGAGTTCAGCCAGTTTTGCAAACTGGGTGCGCAGGTTCTCCACCATGATCAGGCTCTTTTTACTCCCGCTCTGGTCCATGGCCTGCTCTTTGACCGCGGCACGAAAATAGGGTGTGGTCTGCTGGAACTCACCGATATCAATCTTTTTGGTGCCGCTGACCAGGACATGGTAGTGGCCATCCGGATCCTTGTTCAGCTTATGGATATAGCCGAGAACCCCAACGCTGAAGAGATCTTCGGCCTTAAAAGGTGTCTTGTCCCCCTGGTTCTTACCACGACTGGTGGCCAGACCGATCAGCCGATCCCCCAGAAGGGCGTCGTCAATCAATTGGTGTGAGGGTTCATCGCTTATCTGCAGAGGAAATCCCATGCCCGGAAAAAAGACAAACCCATGGAGGGGAAGAATGGACAGAGTCCCGGGGACGTCAAGCTGTGTTGGGTCTACGTGATGTTCTTGAGGCTCTTCTGCTGCCATTTTCTACTCCTCAACCCTGATGGCGTCGATAAAAAACTTCATCTCCTTCGTTGCTGCGAATTTTCTATCATCACGACGTACCTTAGTACGCCGAAAATAATAGAAAATTCACGCGCCTCGGTTATGAAGTTTTTTACTTAGCCATCTGATTTTTCACTTTTTACGAGGCCATCAACCTTGATAGTAACAGTCACTTTGGCCGCCGGAGTTTTTTTCGCAAGAGTTACCGTCACGATACCTTTTTCATAGGACGAGACGGCCCGATCGACATCGATGGCCACCGGCAGGGGAACAGTGCGCTGGAAACCGCCAAGTTCAATCTCCAGCTGATGAACGCAGGCAATGGATTTTTGCTTCGGCAGCTGCCTGCAGCCGCTGATTGTCAGCTGCTGTTCCTCAACCACCAGTTCGAGGCTGTTTTTGTCGACACCGGCCAGATCAAAAAAAACAAGAAGTTCGTCAGCGGACTCATAGATGTCCACCGGCGGCTGCCAGTGTCCCGACTCGACCCGCACCATCCGCGACAACGACATATTGCGCATCAATCGCCCCGCGGTCTGATGCATCTCTTCAAATTCCCGAAACAATTTCTTTGAAAATGGATCCACAGCAGCCCTCCCCGGACTCGACCTGGTAAACAATAAAAAGATAATGCCTTCTTAAAGGGATAGGTGTTCAACAAAGTTCTGTCAATGGGAAGGATATGGATTACTGCAGTGAGCCAAAAAGAGTGCACAGCCAACCATGTTGCGGTACCATATTATGATGAACGATCCTTTTGCACGAACACGCTCTTTCCTGGGAGACAGCCATTTTGAGCGCTTCAGCCGCTCTTCGGCAACCATTGTCGGGATTGGGGCGGTGGGCGGCCATGCTGCAGAAGCCCTGGTGCGCGCTGGCATCACCAGCCTGCGCCTGGTGGATTTTGACCTGGTCCAGATTTCAAATATCAACCGCCAGATCATGGCTCTCCACTCCACCATTGGTCAGCCCAAGGTGGAGGCGGCCAGGCAGCGGCTGCTCGATATCAATCCAAATTGTACAATCGAGGCCATGGAACTATTCTGTGATGATGAGAGCAGTAAAGAGATCCTCAGCCCCAGGCCTGATCTTCTCATCGACTGTATCGACTCCCTCAATCCAAAATGCCAGCTGCTGGTTGCCGCCGCAGAGCTGCAGCTTCCCACCCTGTCATCCATGGGAGCGGCGCTGCGCAGCGACCCGACAAAAATCCAGGTCGCCGATATCATGGAATCCAACCACTGTCCACTGGCCAAAAGGGTCAGAAAATTCTTACGAAGACGGGGCGTTGCGGGTGGTATTGACTGCGTCTACTCCTCGGAACGGGTGGAATTTGATTACCCGCAGCCAGCTGAAGAAGAACCGCCCGCGACTGAACACGCCAAACGGGGCAGAAAACGAAATACCCTTGCCAGCCTGCCCACCCTCACAGGTATCTTCGGGCTCACCCTTGCCAACGAGGCCATTCTCAGGCTGAGCAGAAAAAAGTAACCTTCAGTGATTAGGCACCTGTCTGAAAATTACAGTTTTTACTGGTACATCGGGTATTGGGGAACACAATACCCGATGTACCAACAAGAAAAACAGCGCTATACTATTGAAATACCTGCAAATATCTGCTGCCAGAAACTGGAGGAGCATTCATAATAAAAAAGGCTATATAAAATGAAAATCGTTGTTTGTACCAAATACGGACCACCAGAGGTTCTTCAGTTTAAAGAAGTAGCAAAACCTTTACCTAAAGATAATGAAGTACTGATAAAAGTACATGCTACAACAGTACACATAGGGGATACTAAGGTTCGGCGCTTAGAGCCTGGTTTAGGCCCCATCAAGGATTTCTTTTTCAAACCCATGATGCGAATAATAATAGGGTTCAGAGGGCCAAGAAAAAAAATACTTGGAATGGAGTTGGCTGGAGAAATTGAAGCTGTGGGCAAAAATGTTAAGCTGTTTAAGAAAGGTGACTCCGTTTTTGCATCCACTGAATTTGAATTTGGCGCCTATGCCCAGTATCGCTGTATGCCTGAAGATGGAATTCTGGCAATAAAACCAGCGTGTATGACCTACGAGGAAGCTGCCCCGGTTTCTAATGGGGGTTTAACGGCCTTGCTTAACCTTAGAAAAGCAAATATTCAGAAGGGTCAAAAGGTATTAATTTACGGAGCCTCCGGTAGTGTTGGTACTTATGCAATACAGCTTGCTAAACACTTTGGGGCAAAAGTTACAGGAGTATGCAGCACTGCGAATTTAGAAATGGTTAAATCTCTGGGTGCCGACAAGCTCATAGATTACACGCAAGAAGATTTTACCAAAAGCGGTGATGCTTATGACATTATTTTTGATGCGGTAGGCAAGATCGCACCATCAAAACGCAAAATATCTTTAAAAAAATCAGGGGTATATGTCAACATTCTTGCCTTGTCAAACAACCATAAATTAAAGGTTGAAGACCTGATCTTTCTCAAAGAACTCTGCGAGACAGGAAAACTAAGGTCAGTAATAGACAAACGCTACCCCATGGAACAAATAGTAGATGCTCACCGGTATGTTGACCAGGGCCACAAAAAAGGAAATGTGGTTATTACACTATAATGCTCACAGCAGAATGAAAGGCGTTATCTGTTTTTGATATGAAGAGAAATTTAAAATCTCACATTGTATCTTCGCTATGTATACGAGCAGCCGTTGAACTGGCAACAAAGAGAAGCTTTGCTTAAACCTGTGTGAACGCCAATGACTTATCGCAGTACATCGCGTTTTTTACTCGAGGGACTCGAGGGCATCACGGTTTTACTTTTCGTCATGATCACATGGCCATTATCCAGGAGATGGTTTAATAATTGGGGTAGCACCATTTGTGAGCGAAGGCGCAAATGGGTTGGTGATACCTTCGTAATGGCGGCCAAAGAGACATATACCCGAGCGATAGATGTTGATGCTTCACCAGAAGTCGTGTGGCGATGGATCGTGCAGTTCGGGCTTGGTCGGGCGGGTTTCTATTCCTACGAGATACTTGAGCGACTGGCAGGCATCCCGGTACGGAACGTCGAGAGCATCGTTCCTGGTTGCCAATCACTCAAAATTGGAGACGAGATCAAATTGCATCCTAAGGCACCAGGCATTCCAGTTGGTGCTCTTAAGGTTGCAAGTCACATCTGCTTCGGCAAGTCTGGTCCGATTCAGATGACAAATCCGGACCCCAATCGATCGTGGTCTATCTATTTAGAACCTCGCTCGGACCAGTTATGTCGCTTATTACTCCGCAGCTGTATTGACTCGTTACGAAAACCGTCGTTTTTCAAGCGTGTTGGATTGGCTATCGGGGCACCGATCGATTTCGTAATGGAGCAACGGATGCTTCGAACAATTCGACGACTCGCCAAGTCTGAGGGATCATGACTTTTTTATAGTTGGATAAGCATTGAGCGAATTACTTGAAGGTACTTTAAAAAATTAGTATTTCAGGTCAAAGTAGCCTTGAGCCAGATAACCAGAGTAGTAACCTGACAGCAGGAGGTCGGGACTTTGGATACTTCCACGTTACGCATCAAGGTTTAAACGGTATTCAACGGTGTTTGGGGGTAAAATACTACTTTAATGCAAATAAGAAAAAAAGTATCGTGTCCCCTGAATACACCCACGGAATACACAAGGGGATAACTGCGATAAATCATAATTTTGTACAATCCTTTTAAAGGCACTTTTGAGAGTGGGGAGCAACACGACACAATGGAACACCGCACTGAATTTATTGAACGAATAAAAAGGACACCTGCTGCTGTAAGTTACCGCTTTAAAAAGCCCGAGGGCTTGAACTTTACCGCCGGTCAATACATGTTGGTAGACCTGGGTGACGACCTGGTACACCCATTATCACTGAGCAACTGCCCTGAAGAGGCCGGAGTCCTTGAGTTCACCAAACGGATGACAGGCAGCCCATACTGTAATCGCCTGGAGTCTCTTGAAAAGGGAGACGCCATTGACGTAAAGGGCCCGGCTGGTAAGTTTTGCATTTCCGGCTCAGACGAGACTCTTGTCATGATAGCCGGAGGCATTGGTATCACGCCTATCAGGAGTATTCTTACGAGCCTCGAGAAAAAAAGAGACAATACCGGTACAGTTATCCTGATCTACGGGAATCTGAATAGAGAGGATATAGCCTTCAGAGATGAATTGGAAAATTTAAAACTGAACGATTACCACCTGGTCCATGTTCTATCGGACACCACCGGCATGGAAAACGCTTATCAAGGATTCATAAACGCTGAGATAATTTCAAAAGAAGTTCCTCAAAGCAGCACTGGCCGCTATATGATCTCAGGCCCACCGGTCATGGTCGAGGCGATAAAAAAAGCACTGGGTACGATTGATGTTTCGGAAGAGAGGATTGTTACCGACATATTTCACGGATATGATTGAGAGGTTGGCCGATACCTCTTGGCTACCGTTAAAAATCGCCTTTCAGGCCAAACTCTTCGTTACGAGAAAAATAAATTGATCCATAATTTCGACTACTATCAAAACTGGAAAACAGGACTATCATCAAGCTGACATCATCCACTCGTGCTCTTAAAATTTCTGCCGCCCTTGTCTGGTATACTGGAGGTATTATTCTCGCTTCAAAGGGAGGCAGCCTTTTACTTGAGGCCGACAGAATAAACCCGAACCAGAACTGGACCTGGCCGGCTATAATAATTGGGCTGCTTATTGGCTTGATAAAAGCAAAATACCTCTTCAACAGGGCCTGCATAAGGAACCTTGCCCGAATAGACTCATTAATCAACCCCAAAGCATACCAATTTTATCGGCCAAGATTTTTTGTTTTATTGATAATAATGATCTTAGCAGGGGCAACACTGTCCAGAATGGCATCTTCCAATTTTCCTTTTTTAATAGGGGTCGCGATACTGGACTTCAGCCTTGCTACCGCTTTACTGGCAAGCAGCTTTACATTTTGGCAACAGAAGGCTTTTAAAAGGTGAGGTGGCCGTGAGCCTGGACTTCTCCTGCTATTTTTCTAACGAATCCTTTATCAATTATTTCCTCAAAAAACGAACAACTCCCCATGAAAAACTATCTGTTTTTTTGCATTCTCTTTCTCTGCTCCACCATTTTTAATGGTAATGGTTGGGCGAAATCCCCTGTCTGGAAAATCAGTAAAAATGGCCACCACCTTTTTGTTGGAGGCACAATACATCTGTTAACCAATTCCGACTATCCCCTGCCGTCAGCTTTTGAGACCGCATACAACAGCTCAGAGCTGCTGGTCCTGGAAACTGATTTACAAAAATTCAGTGCTCCTGAATTCCAGCAGACAATTTTACAAAACACCATGTATTCAGGTGAACAGGATATCACTCAATTTTTAAAACCTGATACCATGCAGTCATTGGAAACCCATCTTGCAAGCAGGGGGATACCAATGGAGCCTATGCTGAAATTCAAACCAGGGATGTTATCCATAACACTTACTATGATTGAATTCCAAAGGCTTGGCCTGGTTGGGACCGGAGTAGATCAATTTTATAGTTTGAAGGCCCTGAATGAAGAGAGGACAATCGAACATTTAGAAACAGTTTATGATCAAATTGATTTTCTATCAAAAATGGGTGAGGGGAATGAAAATAAACTGATCGAACACACCTTAAATGACCTTGGCAACCTGCCCAAACTGTTCGGCTCAATGAAACAGGCCTGGAAAGATGGAGATAATGCTCAACTGCAAAGAGTTGCCCTGGACCCCTGGAAAGGAAGCTTCCCCAAGGTTTATAAAGGTCTTTTAGTTGACCGAAACAATCACTGGATGCCGAAAATAGAAAAGATGTTGAAAACTAAAGAGGTTGAACTCATTCTGTTTGGGGCTCTTCATCTGGTTGGAGAACACGGTATTCTTACCCAGCTGAAAGCGCGAGGTTATACAGTTGAAAACCAGTAAGAACAATTTACAGGTGGGTACCTTGAAAAATTAGCGATTTCGTTCGAATTCAAGGATTGGTGAAAATAAAAAGCGCAGCATATTAATTATATGTGAGCATTTTTCTTTTCGCTATGACGAAGAAATCGAGTGAAAGAGCAATTTTTCAAAGTGGCCAGGTATTTAAGGAGTGACAGTGACACCCATTGCCAACACCCCCAACCCACCGTACTATGCAGTAATTTTCACTTCCCTTGGTACCGACGGTGATCATGGATACAGCCAAATGGCCGCGAAAATGGTTGAATCTGCCTCGAAACAACCAGGGTTCCTTGGTGTCGAATCCGCAAGAGAAGATATTGGTATAACGGTTTCTTACTGGTTGGATCTTGAATCAATCAAAAAATGGAAGATGAACATAGAGCATCAAAAAGCTCAAAAACTGGGCCGCGAAAAATACTATTCAACATTTACAACTCGTATTACCAGAGGGTACCTTGAAAAATTAGAATTTTTGTTCAAAATCGAGGCATGAGAGAAATTTTACCGCAGGCATATATTTGATATTCTGAGGATAAAATTTATTTC
>JBDLID010000037.1:0-23872 GCA_039715055.1 Thermodesulfobacteriota bacterium
CGGCCCGGTTGTTTCAGGGTTTCTTCTTGAAATATTTTCCTGGCGGGCCATTTTTTTAGTCACACTGCCGCTCAGCCTTTCTGTATTTTTTTATTTCAGTCTGGTTATATTGCCAAAACTTGAAACGATTCAGCAAAATAATCTTCAGCAGCATCAGTTTGACTTGAAAGGGTTCCTCAGCTGGTCAACTTTTATCGGTTTGACAGTTGTACTTATCACCAATCACCAGGCCTTTTCCAGGATTGTTATAGCTCTTGGTGTTATAGCGTTGTTTTTTCTGTTTGTTTCTTTTCTCTGGATTGAAACCCATACCAAAAATCCACTGCTCCCCCTGAATCTTTTTGAAAATAGAAATTTTGTAATTGGTATCAGTTGTGCCACCTTTTCCTTTGCGGTACTCTTTGTCGTTTTAATCCTTATGCCATTTTATCTTGATACTGTTCTCAAATTTCAGCCGCAAAAGATTGGAATGATGATGATGGCGGTACCTCTCCTGGTCTTTGCAGTATCACCGGTTTCCGGCCGTCTTTATGATCGTTATGGTGCAAAAGTGCTGACAACCAGTGGTCTCGCACTCTCCATGTCCGCCCTGGGGCTTCTCTGCTTTCTCGGACCTGAAACCGGTTTTTGGTATATTTTTATCTCGCTCTCCATACTCGGCTGCGGCCAGGCACTCTTTCTGTCGCCTAACTCTGCCGCACTGCTCATGGAGGGAGATGCCCATCACAGCGGCATTGTTTCCGGGCTTTTGGCTACTTCCAGAAATATGGGGATGCTTGCAGGTGTCAGTCTTGGAGGGTTGGTCTTCGGCCTTGTTTTTGCGGCTAACAGCGGAGGCCTGGACATAAGGGACTACACCGGAGGGCTTGAAAATGAATTTATCAGGGCACTGCGATATACCTTTATCGGCACAGCTCTCTTGTCCGGGGCAGCGATGGTCCTTTCCTGGCAGAGGAGCAGCTGAAAGCTATTGTTCCACCCCGCTCCATGGCAGGGTGACGATCGCTTTCATTCCACCGTTTTCATCACGCTGAAGTTTGAAGAGTCCATCGTGTTCGCTGACGATTTTTTCAACCAGCGTTAAACCCATGCCCGTGCCATAGGTCTTGGTTGTGAAAAAAGGGTCTTTGACCCTGGCAAGATTGGAGTCGGCAATTCCTGCACCGGTGTCACTGATTTCAACGGTTACACCACTATCACCGATGTGAGAGCCAATGGTTAACGTTCCGCCGGTTTCCATGGCCTCAACTCCGTTGCGGATCAGGTGAAGAAAAAGCTGTCGAATACGTTTACCGTCCAGGCGCAGACTTGGTTCAGGTGGTTCAAGGTTCAGCTTATAATGAATGTTTTGCTTTTTCATGGATGTGTAAAAAAGCATCACCGTCTTCCTGATCAAAGGATAGAGCGGCTGTTCTTCAACTTCCAGGCTGGATGTTCCTACAAAATTGAAAAGATCATCAAGAGTGGATTCAACTTTGACCGCTTCCCGGGCCATGAGATCCATGAATTTCTGCATCTTGGGGTCATCTGTTTTCTTGGCAAGGAGGCGAGAGGTACCGCCGATTGAAGTGATAGGATTACGTATGGCATGGACAAGTTGTGCTGCCATATGCCCCAGTGCAGAGTATCGCTCAGCTTCAACAAGGAGATCCTTGTTCTTGTCGAGTTCAGTGGTGGTGATCTCAAGTTCATGGATTTTAGCACGCATATCCCGGTACATATGGCTATGCTCTATGGCAAGGCTTGCCTGGCTGGCAAAAATTTCAAGGTCTGTAACATCCTCTTTTTCAATGGGGTTGCCGGTGATGAAATTATCGGCAATGATAATTCCCAGTGAGCGGCTCGGTGAATAAAGGGGTGCCACAACAAAGTTTGATTCACCCAGCAGTTCAAGGAGTTCAGGGCAGACCTCTTCTCCCAGTGCTTTACCTTCTTTTACCAGGATTGGTTTTCTTTCCCGGCAGGCCCTGATCAGAAGATGATCAGTATCGGTTGCCGGAACATAAAGCTCTTTGACGACCCGGTTAACCTGGTGATCATTACCAACACACGACTGCTGCATATTGGAAATGATCTGCGACAGGTGAAGCTCTTTTCCTTTTATCCCGTTCCAGACTCTGCCTGCCTCCTCTTTACAAGACGGACCGATGGCAAGCCTTCCCTTGAGCCTTTTCTGTTCCTTATTGAAAAGTGCGAGAAAGGCACGATTGAACTTGAGACCTTCCTCAGCGGTAATTCCGACCAGGATTGCCTGGAGTACATTGTCAAGTTCCACCGCGTTGAGATAGGCGGTATTCATTTTCAGGTTGAGCTGGTGGAGGAAATTGGTCCGAAAATTTGTCAGCTCAAGGGCCTTCTGGTAATTACGATTATCGATGGCCAGCCGTCTTTTCTCCAGCATTTTTTGGATAGCGTTGGTGAAGCTGTTGATATGGACAGGTTTGGCCAGGTAGTCATCGGCTCCTTTTCGTAAACAGTTCAAGGCGGTTTCGAGATCTGTTTCACCGGTCACCATAATAATCGCAAGGTCAGGGTAACGCGAGGCAATGTCTTCCAGGATTGATTCACCGCTCTGGTCGGGGAGCCCGATGTCGAGCAGTGCCAGGCCAACCTGCTCATGTTCAAGGATCTTGTAGAACTCGGCTGCATTGGTTGCAACAGAAACTGAGAATCCCTGGTTCTCAAGAAGTTCCTGAAAGATGAGAATGATCTCTGGCGAATCATCAACAATAACGACACGCTCTCCCGGACCCAGCAAATCGCTGGCAGAGATTTGAGAAAACTGATTTTCCTGGTTGAAGAGTGTAGTCATTTGACAGGGAATGGGTTTTTAATGAAATGGTTTATTGACCGGTAAGTCATTTTCAAGCATAACAGGACTCCAGGTACCCTCTATTCTATTGAATTACATGGTTTGAACCTGTGTTAACGCCGTTGGTGACGTCCCAATTTGAAGAGTATTTATTTTGTCAGATACAATGTTTCCGTCGATGAAAATTTTTAGGACTCAAACTGTTTCCGGGGTTGCCGGATGAGCAGCGAACAGGTACCCTGACGGCTGTCTAACCAGTTCTGCTCTTCCTTCCCACAGGCCTGATTTTCGAAGAGGTGAAGTGAGTCAGTCCGGCCAGCCGTCAAATTCACATGTATTGACTGAGGATGGAGACTGTTGAGGCAAACAGCACCATGAAAAAATGATAGCACAAAAAGAGTTGTCAACAATAGAAAAAAACTTCATTTTTTCATCTCTGGCCGGAGATCTGTCAACCTGAATCAAATTTTTAATTCGGATACATCGATTCACCTGATGGAGTTAGATCGTTTGCAGATTAACATCGAAGAGAAATTGAGACTAGATGAACCAGCCAACCGATGAAGAGCTTAAAGAGGTTATCCGCGATTTTCTCGAGATGGGGCATGTGGAAAATATCATCTCCATGTTCAAACGAGATCCCTTTTACTATGAGTGGACCGGCGACATCCTCAGCGATGACCGTTTTAATGTGAGACTCGGCGTCTCCATTCTTTTTGAGGAGTTGCGGGAGATTCAACCGGAACTTATTCACCTTGCCGTCCCCTCCCTTCTGCATCTGATTGAAGACTCCCCTCCGCATATTCGCGGTGAAGCAGTCAGCGTCCTGGGGATAATTGCAAGCCCTGAGTCACTTACAGCAGTGGCTGCGCTTGTCGATGATAAGGATCCCCAGGTGGCAGAGGTTGCTAGAGATATCATGGAGGAAAATCAGTGAAGGAGGTTTTTGAAGAAGGCGGCCTTCTCAGTCGTCATCTTGCAGAATACGGTCCTCGCTCCTCCCAGATGGAGATGGCAGGTGCCGTTGAAGAGCTGCTTAACAGCGACAGCGAACTCGACGGAAAGGCACGGGTTCTTGTGGTTGAGGCAGAAACTGGTGTCGGTAAGACTCTTGCCTATCTGGTTCCATCACTCCTGTCCGGCCAGAGAGTTGTGATCTCAACAGCCACAATCAATCTTCAGGACCAGATTTTAAAAAAAGAGATTCCGCTCCTTGAAAAAGTGTATGATCAGGATATCCCCGCCGTCTGCATCAAAGGCCGTCAGAACTATCTCTGCCATTACCGCTGGTATCAGTACCGCAGCTCGCCCCACCTGTTTCCGGAAGTGGTGCCTGAGATGGACAGGATAGGGGAGTGGCTTGAGGAAACTGAAACCGGTGACCGTTCCGAACTCGCCTGGTTGTCCGATCGCTCACCTCTGTGGCCCCGGATTTCTGCCCAGTCTTATCAATGCCTTGGCGGAGATTGTCCTGAAGCATCACTTTGTTTTGTCAATCGTCTGCGAAAAAGAGCCGGCTCGGCCCAGCTGCTGCTCGTTAACCATCATCTCTTCTTCTCCGACCTTGCCCTGAAGATGAGAGGGTATGGAGAACTGCTGCCGCGCTATCAGAGTGTTGTGTTTGACGAAGCGCACCATATTGAAAATGTTGCTTCAGGGTTTTTTGGCCGCCAGTTCAGCCACTACCAGGTTCTTGATCTTTTACAGGATGTTGAACAGCAGGGTTTTGCTGAACTTGAGAATTCACGGTTTGACAGGATTAAGTCGGCAATTATCGGTCTTCGCCAGCGCCTTGAGAGCTTTACCGCCATGTTTCCTGCAAGGACTGGTCGCTACCCTCTTGATGATATCAGTGGAGAGCTACTCTTTGACGAAAGATGTGACAATCTCGTTACCGGTCTCCAGCGGTTGGCTGAGTTGCTTGAAGACCAGGAAGCAAAAGGGGAAATCTGGTCTCTTTTTTATGCCAGGGCAGTAGAGATCCTGGAGAATTTCAATCATATCATCTCAACTTCCGTGAAAGACGAGAGCGATGGATTTGTTCACTGGTATGAACGGAGAAAGAGGACCATCTCTCTTTCCGCTACTCCGATTATCATTGCCGACCATCTCAGAGAAAACCTCTATCAAAGAGTTGAGAGTTGTGTAATGACTTCGGCGACACTGACCACCGGCGGGGACTTTCGATATTTTAACCAGAGGATGGGCCTCGATGGTGATACCCGCTGGATGCGTCTTAATTCCCCCTTTGACTATAAGCAGAAAACCTTGTTATATGTCCCTGGCGGAGACTTTCCAGAGCCTGCACAGCCCTTGTATCCACAGGCGATCTGTGAGCAGGTGCTTGAGATTCTCAAAATCAGTCGAGGCAGGGCTCTACTCCTCTTTACCAGCTTCAGAGGACTGGATCAGATGGCCGAATATCTTCAGGAGCGGTTGGCCTACCCGGTTCTTGTCCAGGGAGAGGGTTCGCGCCAGGCCCTGCTCGAACAGTTTCGCATCAGCACCGAATCTGTACTGCTTGGGGTGGCCAGCTTCTGGGAGGGAGTTGACGTCAGAGGCGAATCTTTGAGCTGTGTCATCGTTGATAAACTTCCCTTCGAAGTTCCCTCTGATCCTGTGATCAAGGCACGTATGGCAGGAATTGAACAGGAGGGCGGTAAGCCGTTTTTTGATTTTCAGGTTCCAAGGGCGATCCTTACGCTTCGCCAGGGGCTTGGACGGCTCATGCGTTCCACAGAGGATTGCGGTCTGCTGGCAGTTATGGATGTCAGGTTATTCACCAAGGGTTACGGAAGAATGTTTCGAACCAGTCTGCCGCCATCACCGATGACAAGATCATTTGATGAGATTGAAAAATTTTTCAAAAATATATAATAACTGCCCTTCCTGAAAAGCAGTTGTTCAGTCACAGTATTATGAGTCGCTATAATGAGTAGTCGCAATATTAAAGAGATTCTCCTCGAAAAAATCGGCCCGGATATTCTCAAAATTGAACAGGCCATGACCGATGATCTTGCCCAAGCTGATAATCTTCACTCGGATTTTCTGAGGGAGATTCTTGAGTTCGGCCTCTTTAACGGTGGCAAGCGAATCCGTCCACTGCTGGTTCTGGTCAGTGGTCGCCTCTCTGGCGGTGGAAGCAATGGGCTCCTCCACCCGGCCATAGGTTTTGAATATCTCCACGCTGCAACACTGTTTCACGATGATGTGATCGACAGGGCCACTGAACGAAGGGGCCGTCCCGCCCTCAATCATGTCTACGGCGAAGTCGGAGCCATCCTCGGTGGTGATTATCTTCATGCCCGGGCAATGGCCCTTGTCGGCAGATATGGAGGCAAGAAGGGGTTGAGTATATTTACCCATGCCACCACCGGCATGGTTGACGGTGAGTTTCTCCAGCTGAAAAACGCTTCTGATTTCAACCTGTCGGAAGAGGACTATTTTAAGGTCATAGAGGCCAAGACCGCCCTGTTGATTTCAGCCGCTTGTGAGATTGGTTCATTGATCGGCGGTGGTGATGAGGAGCAGCAGAATGGTCTCAGACAATACGGTAAGGCTCTGGGCTACGCCTTCCAGATTGTTGACGACATCCTTGACTACCAGGGGGATCAGAAGAAAACGGGTAAGGCGGTCGGCAATGATTTTCAGGAGGCGAAGATGACATTGCCGCTCATTGCCTGTCTGCAAAGAGTTGAACCGGGTGACAGGAAAAAAATTATCACACTGCTTGAATCAGAGCCTGAAGAGCGCGCACATGGGCTGGCAGACGTCTGTCAGCTGATGAATGAATGCGGGGCAGTTTCATACTGTCGAAAAAGGGCTGAAGAGTCGGCCGCCCTGGCCCTGGAGCATCTTGAATTGTTTGCTGACCCTGGAGTCAGCCAGGAAAAAGAGATTCTTACCGGCCTTGTCGAGTATGTCCTTAAGCGGGAAAAATAGAGCAGTAGCAGAATATATCAAGGTGTAGCATCAATGGCCCGGACAAAGAGAAAAAAAACGCCTGTCAGGCGTAAACGCAAAAAGACCAAACGACGTCTGCTTCCGGCTCCCGGCAGGATCATTGCCTTTCTGGTCATTGCCTTTCTCCTGTTTTTTTCCATAGCCGCAGCAGGATATGTCATTTTTTTCCGGACTGCTGTAGCTCAAGAGCTTGATTCTGCCAATACTATTGCCCTGATTTTTGAAGAGCCCGATCCTCCTTCCCACTCTGATACAGTCAAAGAGATTGCTATGGATGAAGAGGGACGCCAATCGATACGGCGCCCTAAAGTTGCGGTGATCATCGATGATATGGGCTACCATCATAAACTTGGCCGTGACCTGATCAACCTGCCTCTCAAGTTGACCTTTTCTTTTTTACCGACAGGTCCCTTTACCGCAGAGCTTGAGGACCTGGCCTTTCAACAGGGACGCCCGGTTCTTCTTCATCTGCCCATGCAGCCAAAGTCCAGTCAATGGGATCCGGGACCGGGTGCGCTTCTGGTTGGTCAGGCGAAGGAGGATATAGACACCATCATTGACAACAACCTGCTGTCGGTTCCTCATGCCTCGGGAATAAACAATCATATGGGGTCGCGTTTCACAAGCGACCGGGAAGGTATGGAAAAAGTGATGGAAAAAGTAGGAACGCTCGGGCTCTTTTTCATCGATTCATTTACCTCGCCAACCAGTCTGGTCGAAGACGTTGCCGTGCAATACGGAGTTCCATCGGCCAAGCGCAATATCTTCCTTGATAATGTCCAGTCTGCCGACAAGGTGTGTGAACAGATTGAAAAGCTGATCAGAGTCGGTGAAAAAAATGGCAGCGCCATCGGCATCGGCCACCCCAACAGGGCTACTCTGCAGGCCCTGAGCAACTGCAGCGAGATGCTATCCATGAGGGTGGAACTGGTGGATGTCAAGGAGCTGGTTTCAACTGGTGTTCCTGGAATCACCCCTGTCGAGCAGTCAATCGATTAGCCTGCCGAAAAGATAGGGAGAAACAACAATTTTCTGGCAGACTCCTGGTGCGTGTTTGATAATGTTTTGATGTCAAAGCTGTTTGCCGAGGGAGTGATTTTAAGCTTGAATCATAAGCTTATGACGACTCCATCGCAACTTCGCTGGATCAGCTCTACTGCTGTGCCCATTCTTGCCCCCTCAATAAGATCCTCTTCAGAAATTTTTCTGCTTCTGGCGCAAGGGGTACATGCCAGGACATCCACGCCATGAGCTTCCAGATAAGTCATCAGATCATCAGCAACATCACCGGTTGCAGCCTTCACATGCTCAAGCAACCCCTTTTTTGCGAGATATACGGCCTCATCGAGTAAAAAGAGTGTAACGTTTTTTCCTTCCTTGTGGGCGACAGTAGCCAGGTGAATGGCCCTGGTTGCACGGTTAGGATTGTCTGTTCCACAGGAAACAGTAATTACGACATTGTCGGTCATTTTGTTTTCTCCTTTTTTCAAAACAATAATTCATATTTTGTATAGTTTACAGGTGAGTAGACGGTTGGTCAACTGACCAGAGGATTACCTGGACGGGCAGAAGTAATCATATTTGAAATATGAAGGTGGGGCTGTCAACAGGCACGGCCCTGCTGTTTCATCAGCCGGCAGCCAGAAACTTTTCTGCGAGAATGATCAGCCAGCTGCAGCCGGCGGCTACAAGAGAGATGAAGACTGCAGCAGAGCCGAGATCCTTGGCTTTACCGGCAAGAGGGTGATGATCAGGAGAGATAAGATCAATGGCCGATTCGATGGCTGAGTTGAGAAGCTCGACCATGAGGACGATAAACAACGGAAAAACGAGGAGCAGTCTCTCCACAGGGGTGGAGCCCAGGTAGAGGCCAAGCGGAAACATAACGCAGAACAGGAGCAGTTCCTGGCGGAAGGCCATTTCATCGAGGGCCGAACGCAGTCCTTTCAATGAATATCCGGCTGCATGGAAGAAGTGGAGGAGGTGTTTCTGAAACTCAGGCATAAAGAGAGGAGGGTACCACAAAAGTACGATTGCCGTGGAGGCAGATGCGAATCTCCTCCACGACAACCAGAAGGATTATTTTAATGCTTAAATGAACGCTGGCCGGTGAACATCATTGCCACTTTGGGATCGGCCTCGTTACAGGCATTGATCACGTCAAAGTCGCGCATTGAGCCGCCTGCCTGAAGAATGGCAGTACAGCCCTGGTCAATACCGACATCGGCTCCGTCGCGAAAGGGAAAGAATGCGTCCGAGATCATGACGGATCCGGGCAGACCGGCACGATCATCTTTGACCCTGGCGTCGATCTCTTCCTTGTCGCTCATGTCACGTTTGCCCTGACTGACCTCAAGGGTCATATCGGCGTAGGGAATCCCGTACTTGTCAAAACAGAGGATGTCAGCGTATTTTATGTAGGCTTTGTGCTTTGCGATTTCAGCCACACCAACCCGATCCTGCTCGCCGGTACCGATACCGACGGTACAGCCGTCTTTGATATAGAGTACCGAGTTGGAGGTCACACCGTGTTCAACGGCCCAGCCGAAGATCATGTCGTCGATTTCCTGTTGGGTTGGTTCACGGTCACATTTGTAATCAACCCCTTTGGAGGTGGCAGCGGCTGGTTTGAGGTCGTTGATGGAGCGGATGGAGTTTACTGCCGACTGCTGGGCGATAATACCGCCGTCAATGAGGCTTTTGAAGTCCACGAATCGAAATTTTTCAAAGTCTGCAAGGCGATCAATGGCGTCCATTTTGATCACCCGCAGATTCTTGCGATTGGCCAGAATTTCAAGGCTGCCCTCTTCAAACTCAGGTGCACAGACGACCTCCAGGTAATTTTCTGCCATCATTTTGGCCGTTTCATTGTCCACTGCCCGGCTCATAATGACAGCACCGCCGAAAGCGGCAATACGGTCGGCACGGTTGGCTTTGTTGTAGGCGTCGGCAAGGCTGGTGCCTATGGCTGCACCACAGGGATTGTTGTGCTTGAGGATAACGGCGGCAGGCTTGTCGACCATGTATTTGATAATGTTGAGGCCATTGTCCACATCGGTGAGGTTGATCTTGCCGGGGTGTTTGCCGACCTGAAGCATGTCTTCAACCGGGATCGCGGAAACAAGACCGTTGCCCGGCTCAATGAATTTACAGTCACCGAGAGAGAGGTTGCCGTTGACCAGCTCATAGAGTGCGGCTTCCTGGTCAGGGTTTTCACCGTAACGGATACCGCGTTCATCAACAGAACCATCCTCCATCTTGATTCCCCAGGTACGTTTTTTATAGACCAGTTCCTGGCCGCCAAAGGAGATGGTCATGTCCATGGGAAAACTGTCGCCGAGAATGGTGGTGTACATCTTTTTCAGATCACTCATAGTCGCTCCGGATAGAAAGTTGTAATGTTTTCAGGTTGGTATCGTCACCATGTTAATGGTTCACAGATAGTATCAGTAGCCAATAATATCGTTAAAACGTTAGATTTGCAACGACTTCCGCCTTTGTAATTTTAGCTGTTTTCTGCTTGAAATTCACTGTCCCAATCTTTACAGACCGGGTCAAACCCTTTGCTGCTGATCATCTCACAGACTTCGGCAAGGGAGCGATTATCACCAACGGAAAACTGTTCACCCATGGGCTCAGGGCTTGAGTAGCCGCCGGGGGCTGTGCAAGAGCCTGCTGAGTAGCGGGTGGGACCGAGGCCGAGCATACCATCCCTGTACCTTGCCTCTTCCCGGGTGGAGACGATAAGACCCACATCAGGGTCAAAGAGGCGGAGTCCAAAGATGAGTTGGCTCAGGTCACGCTCACTGACTGTCGTCAGCGGCTGAAATTCCCCGGCAGCCGGTCGCAGTCTGGGAAATGAAACCGTAAAACCAGTGGACCAGAACTGCTTGCGCAGCCAACCGAGGTGGTGGCCGATGGCCAAGCCTTCCGCCCGCCAGTCGGACAAGCCGAGCAGGGCGCCGATGCCTACCTCTCGCATTCCTGCCTCGGCAACTCTTGCAGGGGATTCCAATCGATAGTCATAATCACATTTTTTGCCTGAAAGGTGGACCTTGCTGTACAGGTTTCGGTCATAGGTCTCCTGGTAGATGGCAACGGCCGTAATACCGGCGACAAAGAGCCTGTGATATTCCTGGGTGGACAGCGGTTGAACCTCGATGGAGATGGCGGCAAATTTGTCACGCAAACGGAGAGTTATGGCCTCAAGATAGTCACAGTCAACCGCGGCGTCGGCCTCACCGGTAACCAGCAGAATGTGCTGAAACCCGCGATCATGGAGAATCATGGCCTCTGCCTGAGCTTCGTCAAGGGTCAGACAGCGGCGATTGATTTTATTATCCGCGGAAAAGCCGCAATAGGCGCAGCGGTTGGTACAGTAGTTGGACAGATAGATAGGCGCATAGAGCTGAGTGGTTTTGCCGAAGCGGAGCAGGGTGGTCTCAGAAGATTTGGCGGCCATCCGGCTGAGAAAGGAATCAGCAGCTGGTGACAGCAGGGCGCCCAGTCCGTTCAGGTCGAGCCTGTTCATATTGAGAGCCCTTTGGACATCGACCTCAGTATAGGTCTCAAGGATCTTTTCAAGGTCGGAAAAGTCCGGGCTTTGGTAATTCATCAGTTGAGAAACCCGAGATCATTTTCCAGTTTACCGCTTTCCGGGGAAGAGGCTGAAGCCTGGCTCGTTCTCCTTCCCATACCGGCCTCAAATGCGGTGCGGCCGGCTTCAACGGCCTGCCCAAAAGCCCTGGCCATGGCCACCGGGTCTTTGGCAATGGAAATTGCGGTGTTGACGAGGACTGCATCGGCACCCATTTCCATGGCTAGAGCCGCATGGGACGGGGCCCCAATTCCGGCATCGACTACAACCGGTACTCTTGCCTGTTCAATAATGATTTCAACCTGAAAAGCGGTGAGGATTCCTTGGTTGGTGCCGATTGGAGAGCCAAGAGGCATGACAGCGGCAGCACCAACATCCTGCAGTCTGAGTGCTAAAACAGGATCAGCGTTCATGTAAGGCAGAACGATAAATCCCTCTTTGACCAGCTGCTCAGTGGCGATCAGAGTTTCGGCAGGATCAGGCAGCAGTGTTCTCGGGTCCGGCGTAACCTCAAGTTTGAGCCAGGGGGTACCGGAGGCTGCCCGGGCAAGATGAGCAAGGCGAATGGCCTCTTTACTGTCTCTGGCCCCTGAGGTGTTAGGCAGGAAGGTGTACCGTTGACGGTCGAGAACCGACATGATGTCGTCTTCCGGGTTGTCAAGGTCAACCCGTCGCAGGGCTACAGTTATCATCTCGGTGCCGGAGGCCTCCATGGCCTCTTTCATGACCCCGGCGGATGAAAATTTTCCGGTGCCAAGAAAAAGCCGTGAGCCAAATGTGGTATCGCTTATTTTCAACATTTCAACCTCCTCCGACAAAACGGATAAGTTCCAGCCGATCATCCTGTTTCAGCAAAGTATCGGAGAAACGGTCAGGGGCGATGATACCACTGTTGAGCTCGACCACGACACTTGTTGGGTCGATTTGCAACTCATTGAGAATTTGACTGATTTTTGGTTCGGAACCAACCGTTTGGTATGGTTTACCGTTGAGATGAATGGTCATGTAAACTGTTATATGATTGTTTGGCTGAGTTTGGCTGATTGGGGTGGCAGACCGTTTATCATACTCAGATAACGGGGAGTTGCCAAGATTGAATTTGCCTGGAAAGGGCAGACCGGACCACTAATTTTTGAAGTCAACTGTCGAGTATTGTATGAGGCTTCAATTCGGTCCCGGCCTCAACATGACAGCCAGTGAGGCAGCAGTAGGGGCCCACCTGCACCGAGTCACCGAGAGAGGCGTTGTGCAGAATTGCTCCGGACATCAACCGGCAACCTGCTCCAACTGATGAGCTGCCGCTGATTTCTACGCCTCCCTGAATGATCGAATCTGCACCAATCTTTACCTCGGGAGCTATGGTGGTGGTGAGTGGGTCAAGAAGAGTGACTCCCTGGGACATCAGTTCAAGGTTGCGGCGCGACTTAAGCTCCTGGTGAGCCTGGGAGAGTTCCAACCTTGAATTGACGCCAAGGACATCTATGCCATTTGGGTTAATCACCCTGTGGACGGTGTGTCCGCTTTTTACGGCCAGGCCGACAATATCGGTCAGGTAGACTTCTCCCTGGCTATTGTCTGTTCCAACCTTCTGCAGAGCTGAAAATAGAAAATCGCTTTCAACGCAATAGATTCCGGCATTGATCTCCTTGATGTCTTTTTGCGCCGGGTCGGCATCCTTTTCTTCAACAATGGCTGTAATGTTGTCGTTGTCACAAATGATGCGACCATACCCAAAAGGATCATCGAGCAGGGTGGTCATCAGGGTGATGACACTGTTTTGTTTACGGTGGAACCTGTACATTTCCTGAAGTGAGGCTGAGCGGATGAGCGGGGTGTCGCCGCAAAGAATCATCACTGTGGAAGAACCGGCGGAAATACTGTTTTTGGCGCAGAGTACGGCATGGCCGGTTCCCAGTTGCTCTTCCTGGAGAGTGGTGTCTACGTTGTATGACTCAATGGAATCGGCAACATTCTGACTCTGATGACCTACGACCGCAACAGTTTTTGCGGCGTTAAGCGGTGCTACTGCATCGAGGACATGGTGAAGCATGGGGGCGAAAAAGAGCTCGTGAAGTACCTTGGCCCTGGATGATTTCATACGGGTTCCCTTGCCGGCGGCAAGGATGACGATGTCGAGTTTGGAGTCAGTGACCATGGTAGATGTGAAGATGAATGTTTTGAGAAGAGTAAATGATCTTGGTCAGATGACTATTAGCGGTTGGAGCCCATCCTGTCAACCTTGAGAATGAGAAGAGACAAGCCGGAAAGGGAATATGGAAGAATTTTCCGGGGGATTTGCTGCAGCTGTGAAGGACGGTGGGGGTTAACCGGAGCCGGTTTCACCTTCTTCTGACGAGATCAAATCGGCAAACTCTGCAGACAACCTCTCATCGCCGTGACAGAGCCTGTCGGCATGCCATACCGCTTTGAGGATCGGGGAGGTCATGGACAGCTGATCTGGCAGATCATTATGGTGGAAACAGATTGCCTCGGTGATTGTCCGGGGCAGCCCCCAGAGTGATGTGAGGTAACCTCCAATGGCCGCGTGACTGGCACCAAGGAGTTCCTTTTCCAGCTCAAGTTGGTCTGTCGGGTCAGTACTGTCCAGGGCCAGGACCTTCCGGTACTGTTCCGGCAGGTGGTGACTGAAGATCAGTTTGCCGATATCATGGATAAGTCCACCAAGGTAGGCCTGTTCGCAGAGTGTTGTTTCACACTCCTGGGCGATGCAGATTTTTTTTGCCAGTTCTGCCACCTGAAAACTGTGTTGCCACAGCTGCTCAAGTTTGAACTCCCGATACTCCTTATCGGTGCACTGGGAAAAGAGGTGTTGAACCAGAACGAAACTGCGTACCGCCTCAAGGCCGAGATAGGTAATTGCGTCCTGAAGGGAATGGACGTCGCGGCAGAGGTTGAAGAAAGCTGAGTTAACCAGTTTGAGAATCTGGGTTGTCATGGCCATATCCTCACTGATGACTGATGCCACGGTCGAACAGTCGGTGTCCTCACTGTTGAGCAGTTCCGTGAGTCGCAGGAAAAGATCAGGCAGTGAGGGGAGGGAGGAGATACCACCGATCAGACTGACCAGCTGGCGATCTTCCAGGATCTCATCGAGATCCCTGATCCTGTCAAGGATGGTCTTGAACTCTTCAAAACTGGTCGGTTTCCATAGGAAGTAATGACTGACGGTCATAACTTCCTGGAAAATGTCCTTATCAGGCTGTCCGGTGAGCATGATTCGGATAATTTCAGGGTGTTGCTCCCTGACCGACTTGAGAAGTTCGTAGCCGTTCATGCCCGGCATCCGCATGTCGGAAATGACCACTCCGATCTCCTTCCCATCCATAATGGTAAGGGCCTCTTTCCCGCTCAGGGCAAAAATAAGCTCCCACTCCCTGCTTTTGGCATAGAGCATGCGGCGCAGCCCCTGCAGAATATTTTTCTCATCATCAACAAAGAGAATGCTTTTTTTCATACGGTTGTCCCCTGATGGTGGTCTGACAGCGGCAGACGGATGATGAATTTTGTCCCCTTGCCGGGTGTGCTTGAGAAATCAATACTTCCCCGGTGTTTGCGGGTAATAATATCATGGACAATGGCAAGCCCCTGACCGGTTCCCCGACCGACCTCCTTAGTGGTGAAAAAGGGATCGAAGATACGGTCCTGAATGTCTTCAGGAATACCGATGCCGCTGTCACTGATCCGGATCTCCACACCATCGTTTCGATTGCGGGTGGCAATCGTGATCCGACCTGGATTTTCAGGAGCCAGGGCCCCTGTTTCAGCGATGGCGTGGACACCGTTGATGATCAGGTTGAGTGTTGCCTGGTTGAATTGGTTGGGCAGGCAGGGCACCAGGGGCAGATCTTGATCGAAGTCTGTTATTATTTCAGCTACATACTTCCACTCATTGCGGCTGACGGTAATGGTGTTGTTCAGGGCCCTGTTCAGGTCGGTGGCGATTTTTTCATTGCTGCCGGGATGGCTGAATTCCTTCATGGCGGATACAATTTTAACAACCCGGTCGATGCCGCCAAGGGACTCCTCGATGGACTGAGGGATCTCTGTGAGGAGAAATTCCAGGTCAATTTCTTCCAGGTTCAGCCTGCAGCTGTCGTCAGCAGTGATCCCTGGTTTTTCCAGGAGCAGCTGGTAATCGGTCAGGAGTTGTTTCAGCTCACCAAAGGCCTGGTCGAAAAAGGTGACATTGTTCTGGATGTACTGCATCGGCGTATTGATCTCGTGTGCAACTCCTGCGGCGAGCTGGCCGATAGCCTCAAGCTTGTTGGCCTGGAGGAGTTGACGCTGGAGGAGTGCCATTTCGGTTACATCATGTTTGATGGCCACATAATGAGTGATGGCGTCCTCATTGTCGCGTACTGGTGAAATAGTAACATCCTCCTCCATAAGGGTGCCGCATTTTTTACGATTAGAAAATCGACCGTACCAGACTTCACCGTTGCTGATTGTTTTCCAGAGCTTTTTACACTGTTTCAGTTCATCAAAGGCCTCTGTAAAAAAGGAGGGTAAATAACCCACCAGTTCTTCTTCTCTGTAGCCGCTGTTGTTTACCGCTGCCGGGTTGACATAGAGAGTGATTCCGCCGGTATCTGTGATGATAACCGCATCGGCGGTTTGCTCAATGACCGTGGCCAGAAGAATTCGTGCCTCCTCGGCCATGCGTTTCCTGGTAATGTCACGAATGGACACCACATGATTGATGCCTTCCAGGGAAGAAATCGTTACACCATGATATTGAAAATAACCCCTTTTGTTGTTGTGGTTCAAGGAAAGGACAGACTGGTTGGTAAGATCAAGGGCTTGTTTCAGGCTGGTAAGAAGTTCATCTGTCAGTGACTTTTCTGAAACCCCAAAGGAGGCTGTCCACTCTCTCAGGATTTCAGTGAAGATCCGATTGTGTTTGACAATAGTAAAGGAGGGTGAGATGGCGAGCAGGCCTTCGGGAACCACATCAAAGAGGTTTTCGATATAGGTCTTCTGACCAGCCAGTTTGTCCATTGCGGACTTGAGCGTCGATATTTCTTTGGCTCCGGCCACTACTCCGCTGATGTTGCCCAGGTCGTCCTGAATTATACTGATATTAAAGGACATTGGCAGGCAGAGGCCATTTTTTGAGCGGTAGCTGAGTTCAACATTACGCAGCTCACCTCTGGCATTGAACACATCAGCATCTTTTTCACCATAGAATGAAAAAATTGAGTCAATCATGTCAGACGGATCTTCAAATAATGTAGCAATCGGTCTATGGAGAAGCTCTTTTTCTTCATAACCGAGAAGTTTGCAGGTAGCCTGGTTGACCCGGATTACCCGGAGCTGATTGTCAACTACAATCAGGGTGTCAAGAAAGTTACGGATAATGGCATCCAGTTCCTTTCTTTTTTTCCCCACCGCCTTTTCCCTTTTTTCCGCTTCAGTAAGGGAGTTACGCAGGAGCAGATTTTTCGTACCGGCACGGTAGATAGAGGTAGAAACAAGAAAAACCCCAAGGGACAGAGCTGCTAACACCCCCATGAAGAGGAAAAGACTCTGGCGCTTAAAAACAGCACTGGAATCTTCAACAAGAAAAAACTGGATATCGTATTCAGGAATCTGGGTGTAGAAAAGGGTGAGTTCGCCTGTTTTGCTTGTGTTTTTGTCGCGTGAGACAAGGAGGCTGCTGCGGGGAAGCTCAAAGGTTTTTGAAACACCATCTGCGATAAGAGGTCTGAGAGGTTCGAGAATCACCTCTTCGTCGGATCGGGACTGAAAGACCAGGTTGGGATCTTGGTCGGCAATGAGCAGCATGCCAGAAATTTTGTTGCCGGTGAGATAGCTGATGAAACTGTTGTAATCAGCCCAGCCCTGGACAAACCCCTGCAGGCCGCTGTGAAGAAAGATCGGGGCTGTAAAGGAAACGGCACCTGAGGTATGGCTGTGGATAATTACCTGTCCCTCTTTCATTTCGTCTGCTTCCGGGATGGGTAGCCACTGAGCAAATCCAAAGGCCGGCTGTCGGGTCAGGACACTTCCGTCTTTATCCAGCAGGTTGAAGCTATTGTAGATAGGATTATCCCCAATTCTGGATGAGTTCTGCAGCTGTGAGAAAAGGCGGGTAACGTTATTAAGACTGGCCTGCAGGCCGTAGGTCATGGTCATCCCGAGCGCCCGGTTGGCAAAGAAACTGGTGATCGGTTTGGAGACGGCCAGATCACGAAAATCAGCCTCCCGCTCGCTGAGAAAATAGTCGACCCCGATAACCCAGTTCTCAAAATTATTCTGCAGCTGCTGGAGATTTGTCTGCTGATAGCGATGCTGGGTATGATAGTTGGTCGCCAGCAGGATACAGATGAGGGCCCCTGTAAAAAGATGAGCGTAAACAAGAGGGGATATTCCCCGGAGAAGCCCTTTTTTTTGCGGTGATTTTTCCATTGAGCCGTCAGCGCCGATCGTTCAAAAAGAGGCTGTCAGGCAGGCCAGCCCCCTGTACCGCCAGAAACAACTATAACTGATTCTGAAAAAAATCCGGGTAGTAGTCAAAGACGTCCGGATAATATTTTTCCACCATCTTAAAATAGGTGCCGTTCTCCCATATTTTTGTGAAAAAGGCGCCAAAGGCCAGACGCAGTTCAGGGGAGTCTTTACGAAATCCCACTCCCATTTCCTGCTGTGGTGAAACCGGTCCAAGGACCTTGATCTGGCCTGGCCATTTAGCCAGAGCCACCAGGGAGTCGGGTACATCGAGAAGGGTAGTGTCTGCTGTGCCCTGCATCAACGCAGGAGCCAATTCGTTGAGACTGCCATCAAAGTATTTGGTTATGGCATTGACTTCGCTAAGGGCATAGAGAGTGGGATCAAGGCAGGTATTGCTTTTTCCAAGGACGGTTCTGTTGTTCAACATGGCTTTGACAGCAGTAATATCCTTTTCGATAGTGCCACTTGGGCTGATGGGTCTGAGCGGAGACTGAGAATTTGTTATGAGCCAAACCTGAGTAGGAAAGGTTGGACGGGAGTAATCCAGAACCTGTTGCCGCCAGGGAATAATGGTCAACCCGTTGGCAATCAAGTCACCTCGTACCTCAACCTCTCCATTGATCTTCACCTTGCTCCCGTCTGGTACGACCTGTTTGCCCACCAGATCGTTGATGACATCTTTCCAACCGGTCTGAACATATTGATACTTGACACCGAGCTCTCTGGCAAAGAGCTGCATGACTTCAACATCAAGACCTCGGCCATCACCGGTGACAAAACCGGCATACGGAACCCCAAGGTGTCGGAGCACACCGTCCTTTTTGATATCCGTCAGGTCCCTGGCAGTGACACTGCCGGTTATCAGGAGGGTAACCAGAAACGAAATAAACAGTACAAAGCCTCTTGAGTTCATATTTCCTTCTCCTCTTGTTGAGTAGTGTTGTCATACCCTTGTATTGACAGCAGACAACCACCATGATTTGAAAAATCTGCACAACAGGGCAGATAAGTGGGATTCTCACATAAGTAGTATCGTCATAAATGAGAACTCTCTTAAGCTGAGGAAACATATTATTGCGCTTTTTTTCTTCTGAGGAGGAAAGTCGCTGAAGAGGGAGGGGAGGGATAACAATCCAGCATGGGTGAAAAAAGGAAAGGGGAGACAGTATTGAAATGCTGTTTTTCCGGAGGAGTCTTGAGCACGACACCACCTGGATTGTTGCTGGTCTGTCAGTGGCTTAGTCGGCCCTTTTTTACCATGAGACTGGAAAGAAGATACCCGGAAGGGGAAGAGTGGAAATGTCCGTTAGGATTTTGTAGAATTAAGGCTACCTTGAAAAATTGCCTTTTCGTCCAACCTCTTCGATATTTGAAAAATTTTATACCCGGAATAATAAAGGTAAGCCGAGTACTTTGTCCACGGAGGTAAGCGACCGCAGGGAGACTCCGATATCAATTATATGCCTGCGGGAAAATATTCCAAATGCCTCGATCTTAGATGAAAAAACTAATTTTTTAAGGCACCCTGCAATTCATTTTTAGAAACGGACATCCATCAGTAGATAGTAGTTGGACAGGCTGGCGTTGCTGGGCTGAGGACTTGTCAGATAACAACCGGAACGGGTATGGCTGTAGTCCGCGTGCATATAGCCCAGGCGGAAAAAGAGGTGCTTGTCGACCTGTTGGATGTAGTAAACGTCATACACATCCCCCCGGGTCGCCAGTTTGTTGAAGAGCTCAGCGGTGCCCATGGTCATGCTGAACCAGTATTTGGAGCCGTGGTTGTACTCAAAACCGAGTTTGGGTCGATTCAGGGGCGCATAGGGGAGAGTGTAGCGCAGTCCACCGTAGAGGGAGTATCCGCTGTGCGGCTCAAGACCGTCGTCTGAAAGCAGGCCGAATATAGCTCCGGGAGCATTGCCGTTGGGGCGGGACCGGTTGCCTCCGTAGCTGAGAAAAAAATCAAGGCCGCTGTCAAGAAAGTCCCTGGTCTGGAAATGGGCGCCCCATATGTCCAGGTCCCCAACATTCTGGTTGGGAATATCAAGGAGGTTATTGGCCGACTCACCCAGGCGGAAGGGGAGGTCACGGGCCCGTACGTAACTGAGCACCATCATGCTGTTTTTGATCCCTGGTATCTCTGACTCAAAGAAACCGGCGAACATATCGGAGTCGCCGGTTTCACTGTCGTCGAGAAATGGAAATGTGGTGCCGATAATGGAGTCGTCATCGCTATGGTAGCCTTTACCATATGCGAATCGCAACCCCGTGTTCTTCCAGCCGATGAGTTTTTCCAGGCCAAAGGTAAGGACAATACCGTCAGCCTCACCGTCAATAATCAGGCCGGGATATGTGGACTGACGCAGGCGGTTTTCCTTGAACTCCAGAGGCGGACCGTCGGAGGAGGGATGACGCCCAACAGTGAGTGCAATGGGAATGGGCAGGCCCGCTGGAGTCCAGTCGACATAGGCACGATCCACCCAGAGATTACTGGATCCCGGCCAGTGGGAGGCGTTCCAGTCGTTAAGCATGTCCCCGGACGAACCGTCATCGCTGTCACTCCAGTTCTTGTACATGGAGAGGCGGCCGTGAAAGGAGAGTGACTCGCTGATTTGTGCATCCATGTTGATACGGAAACGATTGGTCCAGTTGTTGTTGTCGGTGGTGGACTCGTAGTAAGTAGTTGACTGCTCCCGGGCCTGGTGTGGTTCAACACCTTCCTGGACCAGCTCCTGAAAGGTATTCATGTTGGAGCTGGTGTAGCTTTCGGCCCGGTATCCGTCAACCCGGGTGCGTAGCTCCCCGCCAAAGTTGAGCATATTTTTTGCCTGTTTGGTTTCAAGATCATCAACGCTGTTATAGAGGGTGTTGATGTCCCTGGTCACCTGGGCCTGGTGCTCTTCTGGCTGTCTGGAAGCAGGAAGCCCACCGTGACGCTCCAGCTCCTCAACACGTTTGCGCAGGGAGTCAAGTTCCGTCAACTGACCCTGCATGGCGTCAAGTCGTTTGATAATAGCGTTGTATTCGGCCAGCGGGATGGTAACGGACTCTTCAGCATAGGCCGGTATGGCCAGGATCAGCAGAATGGTCAGACCAGCAAAACTCTTCATCATCTTGTTGCCTCTGTGATTTTGGAACATATCGTTATCCTCTTGGAATCGCAGCCGCCTCGGGAAAATCGCTGTCCGCGGCGTGTTGTTGAAGATATTCAAGGATATGTGCCAGTTCATCATCACTGCCGATGGTTGACAGTTTTACAGGATGCCGGTCACGCTTAAAGTATTTTTGCCATACCACCTCAGCCTTGTCGGCGGGGTTTACCGGTTTAACCTTGCCTCCCTGCTGGTGACAGGAGCCGCATTTTTGGATAAAGAGTTTGCCGCCTTCACCTGCCGGAGCAATAGCCGCGGTTGCCCATAGCAGGCAGGTGAGCATGCACAAACAGATAAATGGTTTCCAGTACATCTGTGGCCTCTATAATTATTAATGGCAGTGCTCACAAATAGGCATCTGACCCAATCAACATATAAGAATCATTACTGAAAAGAGAGGTTGGGAATTCTTTCATTTAATTCTTAATCAAAAGATGATACATGTGCAAAAGGATTTTACATAGATTCAAATTTATCTCTTTTCCCTGCACATCACTCTTGGTTTTTATGTTAAAGACCCTTCCCCAAAAGTGGACAATGAAGCGGCAGCTGAATGTCTTCTTTCTGCTGACCCTGATCATTGTCCTGTTTGCCATTGTTTTTGCACTTTGGCGAATCAAGGAGTTTGACAATCGCCGCCTGCAGCTGCTGACCTCTTCCCATCAGCTGCAAAAGGAACTGGACAGCAACTTCGCCAATACCCGAGCTATCGGGGTTATACGCACACACCTTCGCATTTATATGAAAAGCGGTGAGGCTCAGGACATGAAACTTCTCCATGAAGATGTGGAGAAGCTGGAGAAATTACTGGGGGATTCAAACCAGAAGAAACTCGACAGCTTTAGTGAAATGGTCAAGGTACTGGACGTGAGGATGCGCAGCCTCCGTCAGAATAGCCAGTCGACCTTCGAGGCTGAGCAGGATATCATGGCAATAACCCACAGACTGCTCCAGGCAGTGGGGCCAGATCATTTTTTTCTCTTTCAACAACTCACCTCCGGAACCTGTCTTACCCACCACCGCCTCTATGTCAATTTTATCTTTTCGGGCCAGATAGATACCATCGAGGCCGCACTGCAGAAGGAGGGGACTCTTTTTACCGAGGTTGACAGAAAGCTGCTGAAGTATGAGCAGCAGTTCCCTGGACAAATTCAGAAGCTTATCAGCCAGCTGCGCAACGCATACTACGAACTGGATGAAGCGGTAACCACCATAGCCGCAATCCGAATACGTATTCTGCGGACCCGCAGTGAGGTAATGGAGATCCTTAACACCCTGGAATCAGAAATCGCAGAAAAGTCACTGCAGCAAAATGGTGCGTCCCGGACGCTGATGGCCGACAGCCTGATCCTGGCCCGAAACAATATTACCGTCCTGTACAGCGGCCTGATCCTGGCGGCAATTTCCTTTGCCCTTATCGCCCTGCTTCTCAATCGTCGACTGATCTCACCCCTGGTGCATTTTGTCGAGCTGCTGGGCTCCGTCACCCAGATGCTGGCCGGGCTCCGCACCCATGAAGTGGTGGAGGATGAGCATTACCGCCAACTGGTTCACATGGCTGACACCCAGCATAACGAGATCGGCGATGTGGCACATTCCATCGAGAACATGGTTCATCGTCTACGGGACCTGTCTCTTTTTCGTCAGGCTATTGAACACGACGAAACAACCCGGGAGATTATCTGTCGACTGGGCAAGGTGTTCTCCGACAAACTCGGTCTGGAGAGCTATGCAGTCTATGAGATCAAGGGCAACAGGCAGGAGATGGAGCTTGTCTGTGCACAGCCGGAGTCAGCCAGGAAGATTGTTGCAGCCACCAAAGAGAGAAAACAGTGCCGCGCCTGGCGGACCGGTGCGGTGATTTCGTCAATTGAAGCACCGTCCATCTGTGAATGCGACCTTCCTCCGGGGCAGCGGGAAAGCATCTGTATCCCTATGAGGTCCGGTACCGAAGTGCTTGGCCTTGTTCAATTCATGCCAGTGGTAAAAACGGTGCTGGAGGATGGTGATCGTTTATCTTCAGCTCTTGTTGATGCCCGTCACTATATTGCCGAGACCCTGCCGGTATTGCAGAGCCGACACCTGGCCCACAGGCTTGAGTGTATGGCCACGGAGGACCCACTCACCGGCCTGTTCAACAGGCGCTATCTTGAACTCTCTCTTGACCGGATCAGTGCGGTGGCCCAGCGTCGGGATAGCCATATTGGTATTCTGATGTGCGATGTTGACTACTTCAAGCCGATCAATGACGAACTTGGCCATGACGCAGGCGACGAGTTCCTTCAGCAGCTGGCCGGAATTCTGTCGGCCTGTGTCCGGGAGTCTGATCTTGTGGTCCGTTTTGGCGGTGAGGAATTTCTTATCCTGCTGATCGACATCAAGCCTGGTGAGGCTCAGGTGATGGGGGAGCGTATCCGTGACGAGGTTGAAAACCACGCCTTCAGGGTTGCAGGCAGTGTACTCCGCAAGACGATAAGTATCGGGGCCCTGGAGTTTGCCGGTGACAAGAAGAGGGATATCCGTGAAGGGATCAAGGCTGCTGATGTGGCCCTCTACCGGGCTAAAGAGAACGGACGCAACCAGGTGGCCTTCTCTGCCGCTGATGACCAGGATAAGGAATAGCCGGTAGAGCGGTCGTCAAACGAAGACGCTAAATGGGCCTTTAATCCAGTTAGTTAATATGGGGACATGTACTCGTTACGTGTCCCCATATTAACTGGCACCGTCCTGCTTTCTCAACACAGTGACCCATTTTGTAGTATCTGCGTAAAAAAAAATGGTGAGGCTGTTAGTTGTTCTCAGTGCAAAAATGCGAGGCAGGAGCTCGTCTGCGGTACAGGAGTAGGAGTATGCGGCAGGGAATTGATAACGAAGGAG
>JBDLID010000038.1:0-23871 GCA_039715055.1 Thermodesulfobacteriota bacterium
TCAATGAGAGGCAGCAACTCCCTATACCCATAATCGGTGAGCACCGGCCGCTCGACACTCTCAATGGGTTGGCCGAGGACTTCGTTATCCGGGTATCCGGTCACCCTGCCAAAGGCCGGGTTGACATAAACTACAATATCTTCATGGTCAACAATGAGTACCGCCCGGCCGGACTGTTCAATCACGGCGGTCAGACGATTTCGGTCAGCCACTTTTCGTTCCAGCTCCCGATTCTTCCACAGCAAAACCTTCCGGCTCTGGACAAGCTCAAGAAGATTTCTCACCCGGGCAAGAAGGATTTCAGAGATAATGGGCTTTGGAATATAATCAACCACGTATCCCATCCGGGCATTCTCTGAGTGAATCCGGGTCTCCTCCCTGGCAGTGATGAAAATGACCGGTGTCGCGCTCAGGTCATTACTCTCCTTTATCATCCTCCACACCTCGTAACCATCCATATCGGGCAGAACGATGTCGAGCAGAACAAGGTCCGGCTGAAACTGTCTTGCAGTCTTCAGCCCCTGCATCCCGCTTGATGCGGAAAAAACTCGGTATCCCTCTCCTTCAAGGACGGACTGGACGAGACGACGAACGATCAGCTCATCATCAATCACCAGGATGCTTGCCTGTTCCTGCTTCATTGCTGCACGAAGTAATAAAAGGGGTAGTGAGACAGTGGGGGCCCTGAGGCCTGCCTTAAGCGATACCAGCACAGTCATTTGAGGGGCAGCCGGACGCCTCTAAATTATACTTATCGAGGGTCATCATACAGTCTCATGGCTGGTGCGGTCAAGCAGGTCTCTAAAACGAAATTGTTCGATCCGGCGATCGTGAAGCCCAGTTGTATTATTTTGCTGCATCAAATCAGGTCAGTGTCTTAATTTGAGACACCGCATCCCCAGAACATACTGTTCTTACATGAATAAATCTCTTTCCTATTCACCGCCAGAATTCCCAATATCAAACAACAAGCAAAAATAATCGAGCATATATTCACAATCGGGCACGGTTCATGCTTTGCATATGCCCAACATAAACAAAAAAAACATTACTGTTCCCTGCTTAGGGACGCATCCAGCTTTACGCTGAATAATTAAAAACCAACCTTCACCAAACGAGAAAGCCATGGAGCCCAGTCAGCAGAAAAACATTCTGATCGTTGACGACGAACCAGCGCTACTCCTCAGTATCGAGACCGGTTTTGAAGGACAGGATCGCTTCAAAGTCATCACCGCCGCCAACGGTCGCGAAGCGCTGGGAGTCCTTGAGGACAGTGAAGTCGATCTGGTCGTCACTGATCTGAGAATGCCGGAGATGGACGGATTCGAACTTCTTGCGGAAATGAGCAGCCACTACTCGACGATCCCCAATGTTGTGATGAGTGCTTTCGGTACTCCGAAGATCGAAGAACGGCTGCAAACATTCAACACCTTCCGGCTGCTTAACAAACCGGTTGATTTTGATGCCCTTGAACAGTGCATTACCGCAGCTCTTGACGCCATTGAGGAACAGGAAGGATCATTTTCAGGCCTGTCACTGGGCCACTTCCTCCAACTGATCGAGGCTGAACAGAAAAGCTGCAGTCTCTTCATCTTTGGCGACAATCACCACAAGGGGGAAATACACTTTCACTGCGGCAGGATTCTCGATGCCAGGCTGGATGAACTTTGCAGAGAAAAGGCCCTCTACGCCATGCTGGCCTGGGAAAACGTCAAAATTTCCATTCACGAACTCGTTGACCCGGAGATGGCGGTCAGTATCGAAACGGACCTCATGCTTCTGCTCATGGAAGGGGCCCGCCTCAAAGATGAGGCCGATGAGGCCAGTGAGACAAAAAATTTGGAAGAATCACTTTTAGAAGAATTCGACATCAGCGATGAACAATTAGCCGATGGCGAGCAAACACCCACTGAACTAGGAGGTTATATGGCAGGTATCAAGGATGTATTAATTGAAATGGCCGATGAAATGGACGGAGTACTTGCCATTCAGGTCACAGGTATGGATGGCATCACCATCGCTACGCACAACCCAACCGGAGCTGATGTTGACGCCTTTTCGGCAAAATTCGCCATGATTATGAAGCTGCTGGACCGCTCGGTCGAGAGCATCAACGGCATGGGAGATTTCGACGAAAACCTTGTCCAGTCGCAAAATGCCTGGATTTTGACCCGCTTTCTGGGAGGTGAATTTTTCATGGGTATTGTCGTCAGCCGTGACGGCACCCTTGGAAATGTTCGCCTGGTTGCCGGCAAGTACCAGGAACGTTTAAGAAAATCACTTTAAAACGCTTTCACAGAAAACTTCAAGCTGTTCAGATGTGCCCCGGCATTGAACAAGCGGGACTTTCAAGGACAGCCCTCCCCTGTCTGAGCAGTCCTGATCGTTCAATGCCGGGGTGCAGCTGAACAGCCTACCCCCAAAAAAGGAGAGATTATAATATGGCAACCGAAGAACAGAAAAAGAAAAATGTAATGCGGCTGATGACCTTGATGATCGGCGGGATGGCCAAGGCCCTCTATGATCTATTCGGAGAAACCGCTTTTGCCACCATGAGCGAGGTGGGCAAGACCACCCTGGCAATCATGGAGCAGGAAATGGGCCTTGAGATAGATGGAGAAGACCCCAATGATGTGATCACCGAAATCGGCCGCATCTTCTGTGATGAGATGGGTTTTATCGAATCCTTCTCCACGACAACTGAGGGCAACGCCGTAACACTGACCGTCAATCGCTGCCAGGGCTGGAATCTGACTCAGTCGATCATGAAGACCGGAGTGGATATCCCCTTCACCTGTCCGATCATGAACGTCTGTCAGGCCGCCCTGATTCGTATGGGCAAACCTGCTCAAAAGTCTATTGCCCCAATCCCGGAAACCCACGGATCCGCAATCACATTCACTCTTGTCGGTTAAACAGATCCTTTGTCATACCGTGCCTGAAACAGGAACGTTTCAGGCACGGCACAAACTGCTGTCACTGTTTACATGAGCCCCCCGCCTCTCTTCCACAGCCGGTCGGACTGCCTTGATGTCAATGAGGCCAGGTATTACCAGGACCTGCTTTACCGTACCCTGAAAATAGGTACCGAGCTGGAATTTGCCCTTCCCAAAGGGGTACTCCGTGAAGAGCTCCAGCCGGAAATCGAAGATTTTCTTCAACCCTCAAAAGACATGAACCAGTTGGGCTCCCTGGGAGTTTACAACGTGGTCAAGGAGCACTGCGGCATCGAGGTTCAGATCATCGGCCGCCACCCGCACTGGCAGGCCCTGATGGACCAGTACAGCCGAATCATCCTGCCGCTTCTGCAGCGCAAGGTTCGGATGCGGCCCACCTGCGGCTGCCATTATCACCTTCTTCAGGTCGGCCTCTCTGAGACGCTGCCGGAGATTATCCTCGCCAATTTCTGGAATCTGAGCCGAGCCTATGGTCCCGGTCTTAAGTTCCTCACTTCGGGCGGAGATTCCAGAACCGGATTGTGCCGGAGAAGACAGCATAACAGCCACCGGGAGTTCCTAAACCTCAGCCCGTACAAGCTTCATATGCGTGATATCCAGACCGTACTGAAGGAAAGCCTTGAAGTTCCGGAACACCAGAATTTTTTCAACCTTGAACACGTCGTCTTCACCGACGAGGGACACATCGACAGACTCCACCTGGAAATGCGCTACCCCGACGGTGACCTCTGCCCGACTTCCATCACCGCCAAGATCTTTCTCTTTCTGGTCATGCTGCTCAAGGCTGTGGAAATCTCAAAATTCGGCCTGCTCCAGGTGGAGACCCTGCCGGACTGGAAAAAACGGTGCCGGATGCTGGATATCATCTCAAATAATGATGGTCGACTTGCCACCAGCGACACCAGTCAAATCAGCGACCAGATGCTCGACGACTATCGCCAAAACGCCCAGGAGCTGCTCGCCTTCCTCAAATCAATCTTCCTCATCCTCGACAACCCCAGTGAACTGGTCCTCAAGGAACTGGCCAGAGAACCGATCTCGCTGAGGCGCAGCAACGGCGGGAGCTGGTTGAACATTCAAGAGGATTTGACCTGTCTGATCGCCCCCCTTCGCCCGCCGGACGAGGTGGACTGCGAGATCGTCAAAATCATTGAGCTCGGACTGGTACACTCCAAAACCCACGAGCACAACTGGTATAAGCAGGTCGCGGCAGAGCTCCATTGTCCGGTGGAGGAACTCATGAAACGGATCGAACTCTTCGCCGGAAGAGACCCTTCATGGAACTGTGAACTTGGTTCCCTGGTCTTTCAGAGATAGTCATGTGCGGTATTGCCTGTACCATGTTCGCACCATCGGCCGATACGGCCCAGCGAAAAAACGGTGCTGCAGTTTTCACTGCCAATCTCAAGGCCAACGAGGCAAGAGGCAAAGACGCCAGCGGTGTTTTGCTCCTGCGCAAAGACGGCAGCTATCTCATTGAGAAAGCCCCTGTCCGGGCCACCGAGTTCGTTGAACATAAAGGTTACCAAAAAATCATCGACGGTGTAGACAACGACTGTGTCCTCCTCCTTGGTCACACCAGAAGACCGACCAAGGGCACTGTCACCAACACCAACAACAACCATCCCATTGTCCGCGGCGGTACAATAGGAGTCCACAACGGCACGATCAGCAACGACGATGAGATTTTCAATCATCACCTGCAGGCGGGAACCGACAGCCGCATCGGCTCGGTGGACAGTGAGGCAATTTTCGCCCTCATTGACGAAACCCCTTATCAGCGCACCCTGACCCGGCACAGCGAAACACTCTCTGAGTTATCGCAGCTCCTGCTCGGCTCCTACACCACCCTCTACACCCAGCCGGTCGACCCCTATCGTCTCTACCTGCTCAAGTACAACAACCCGATCTCGGTTCACTACTCTCCGCAGCACCGGAGCCTCTTCTTTTCATCGCGCTATGTCTTCCTGCGTAAGGCATTTGGCCGTGCGGTGATTACCGAGTGCCTTCCCTCACGGTTCGGCTATATCTTTGACGCACGCCTGCTTGTCCGTCGTAAAAAAACTCCGCTGCTGAGCTTCCCATTGGCGCAACAGAGTGATATACTGGCGTGAATTTCAACTAACTCACTATTATTTTTGTTTTTTCGGAGACACCCATGCAGCAGAAGTTGACCCAGATATTTGAACAGATGGCCGGAGAGTTGCCCGGCTACCAGGCTGCAGCCGTTGTCTCCCGTGATGATGGCCTGACCATTGTCGAGGTCAGCAGACAGGATAGCTCGGAGACTGCGGCGGCAGCTGCCTATCTCGCCTCCATTGCCAAATCAAATGCCAAAGCAATCAAACTTCTCCCCGACGAACAGACGACAGATGCAATCCTCGTCTCCACTGATCTCCACTATTTCCTGATATATGATATCCCCGGCCAGCCTCTTTTCGTCTTTCTTATGGTCCACCGGGATGAGTGGATGGGGAAGGTGCGGATGGTGGCGGACAAATTCCAGCCAGATCTGATCAAACTGCTTCAGTCCGGAATAGCGATAGACGACTAGCCCGGATATTTCATGAACACTTTTTTTTGAATGGGTTATCTTTAGGCTACCTTGAACAATTGCCTTTCAAGGTACCCTTTATGATTTAATGTCGAAAAACATAATAAACAGCCAACCTGTGTAAAGTACAGTTTGTAACGTCACTTTTTGTCAAAACCACAAAGAAATATTCACCGCAGGCGAGTCGATACGGCCCGCTATCCATCGTCGCTTTTGTGATTGGCATATTTAAGTATCGGCCATCACAAGACTCCTTGACTAGCAGGCCGTATCAACTCGTGAAATATCCGGGCTAGCCTGGGGTTCTCATCAGGATCGTAGTGAGAAGCTTGAAAGTGCTATGGAATCAAAGCACGCGTAGAAATACAGACGCAGGCATACTTACGGTATGTCGAGGATATATTTCAATCGTTGAGGGGTTGTGTGAAATCAATCCGGCCGGTGCAATTATTCCCCTGCCGGAGAATCAAGCCGCCCGATGCAGCTGTTAAGAAATTTTTCCAGTTTTGAAAGTTTGAAATCTTCTACCAGTTTTATGGCGGAATCAAGGAAGCGTCCATACTTCGCATGGTCAAGCCGTTTCAGGTTCTCGCTGACTCCTTCATAATCACCCACCGATACCTGGGCAACCATGCTCTGCATGATCTCCCTCGGCGGTAAACTTAGCTCCTCTTCCACCCTGCCGTCTGATCCGCTCGTTGCTCCACCGTAAATCATTTTCAGATTTAACAGTCCAGCCAGGCAAGTAAAAAGCTCTGTAACGATGATTGGTTTGGTCTTATAATCACTGAACCCAGCAAGAATAACTCTTTTTCTCAGTTCACCGTCCACATCCGCCATTGCTGAAATAGCGATCACCGGCAGCTTGCTACAGGTCTCATCCTGACGAATCCTCATACAGGCGCTGTAGCCGTCCACCCCTTCCATCTGCAGATCCATAATCACCGCATGGGGCTTAAATTCGCGACAGGCATCGATTAAGCCGCTTGCGCCCACAAGTTCCCTGGTCTGGAAGCCCACACTGCGCAGGGTCTCCCCCACCATGGTCCTGCTGACCAGGTCGTTATCGACAAGAAGAACCCTGATATCCTGATTGATCTCACCATCGACCTTATAGCCGGTGACAAAATGATGTTCTTCCTCCACCTGCAACGTCCGATCCTGAAAACCGAGAACCAACGGAACTGAAAAAGAAAAACGACTGCCCGGGCCGGAGTCACCTTCATTTTTCCTGTCGGGAAGGGGGCTGGTAAGCTCCATCCTGCCACCCATAAGGGCGACCAGATCGCGGCAGATGGCGAGCCCCAGTCCGGTACCCTGAGAAAAATACTGGCGATGGCCGGTCTGTCGAAAAGGTTCAAAAATCATTTGCTGCTGCTCTCCGGGGACACCGCTGCCGGTATCTTCCACAGAAAAATACAACCAGACCAGCCGCTGTTCCTCTTCGACCCGCTCAACCTTTACAGTGAGCCGTATCCAGCCCTGGTCGGTAAATTTAAACGCATTGGAAAAAAGGTTAATAATGATCTGCCTGAGTCGCTTCTCATCGCCAATGACCACCTGCGGCAAGTCGGAGTCGGGCCGGAAAATAAAACGAAGCCCCTTTTCCTCTGCCCTCATCCCACCGATATCAACCAGTGTCTGCAACAGATCATCCGGTGCGAACTCACCCTTTTCCAACTCCAGCCTGCCGGACTCAACCTTGGCCAGGTCAAGAATATCATTAACAATATCGAGCAAATGTTCTCCGCTCTGGCGGATAATACGGATCTTGTCAATATGCTCGGGCAAAAGATCCGGTTCATTGAGCATAAGATGGGTAAACCCCATGATACCGTGGAGCGGGGTACGCAGTTCATGACTCATATTGGCAAGAAAAACCGACTTAGCGAGATTTGCAGTCTGGGTGTCGGTGATGTCCACCAGGAACCCATGATAGTGGTTTATCTCACCACTCTCATCGTACACGACAGTGGTGCTCTCCCTGACCCAGACCTCACCACCTTGCCGGTGGATCAGCCGATAAGGGTCCCTGCAAAATTGTTTAGGCCGCTCATCAGTCAAACGGTGGCTCTCTTCGCTGACCCGCTGTCGGTCATCAGGGTGAATCAGGTCCCGGTATCTGACTGTATCGTCACACAGTTCATGAGCCTGGCAGCCGATCAGGTTGGAGATATTTGGCGACACCTCTTTTACTGCCCAGTCATCAACATCCTGCCAGACGATGCTCACCACCGGGCTCGCTGCAAGAAGCTCAAGTTCCCTGCAGATTGCCGCATGGCTGCTCTCTTCCTTCCTTGCTGCTGTCAGCTTTGCGGCTCCGAGCATGACAAGGACAGACAGCAGCGACCAGAGAAAAAACAGGAAAATGGCCGGAACCACTCGACCAATGGACCAGGCCGAAACCAGAGCGAGGATTGTACCCGCAAGCAGCAGCACAGCGGCCCATCCCCTGACCTTTACAGCAGACCAGACGGATTGGTCCGGGACGAAACTCTTGCTGTGCTCATTATTTTTGGCGGGGATAGTCACGGACACTTTATAAAATTATCGCGCAGGAGCAGGCGCCCTGACACTTGTTAATTATTATTCTGGTACACAAAAGATCAGCAGGCAAAAAATATTTGCGATTACAATTTGTATCTTCACCCGAAAAGTCGGCCAGCCAACGAAGTATCGATATTGTATCGAAAACCATCCGCGAAGCGAAGAAAAAAACAAGGTAACTGCTCAGCAGCACCCACATTGTGACCGATCAGCCCGCATCTTTAAGTGACTCCAGTTCCTCCCAACGGCTGTAGAGCTGCTCAACCAGCACCCTTTTTTCCTCAATCTCTTTCCAGCAGCCGGCCAGCTCTTCCGAGTCGGACTGGATAAGTGGATCGTTCATTTTTCCTTCAAGTGATTCCAGCTCTTCTTCCACTGCCAGAATACGCTCCTCCATTGCATCGTATTCCCGCTGATCAAGATAGGACAGCCGACCGGGGCTTTTTGTCTTCTTCCGAACAACCGGCTCCTTTTTTTCTGATTTTTTTTCAGCATTTTCAGATGGCTGCAAAGCTCTCAGCCACTGACGGTAATCGGCGAAATATTCCACTCCGCCATTCCCGTCAAAGCCGATGACCCGGTCGCAGACCCGGTCAAGGAGGAATCGATCGTGACTGACCAGCACCAGCGCCCCGGGAAAATCGAGCAGGCTTTCCTCCAAAACATCGAGGGAAGGGATATCGAGGTCATTGGTGGGCTCGTCAAGCAGGAGAATATCTGCCGGCTGACGCATCAATCCGGCAATCAGGATACGAGCCTGCTCACCGCCGGACAGCCTTGACACAGGTGTCTCGAGCTGATCGGGACGAAAGAGAAACTTGGTCGCCCAGGAAACCACGTGCAGTGATCGATCCCGATAGACAACAGAATCACCATCCGGAGCAAGGGCACGTTTTAAAGTCAATGAGCCATCGAGCTGTTCCCGACGCTGATCAAAACTGGCTATCCTGATCTTGTCGGCAACCCTGATCTCCCCTTCCCCGTCCACCTCCTCTGCCTCAGCAGCCGCCAGCATCTTCATCAGGGTGGACTTGCCGCAGCCATTGCGGCCAAGCAACCCTATACGGCTCCCGGGTGTGAGAGAAATATCGAGATTGGAAAACAGCTTCCGGTCACCATAGTGTTTGGTGAGGCCGATGGCCTCAAGCAGCTTTTTTGTCTTTCTTCCCGAGGACGCAAAACCGATTTCAATGGTTCCAACGGCACGGTTGCGGTTCTTGATGAGCTGCAGCTCATCCTGCAGTCTCCTGGCCTCATCGACCCGATAACGCGCCTTTGTAGTCCGTGCCTTGGGGCTGCGACTAAGCCAGTCTGTTTCCCGACGAACCTTGTTGGCGACCCGGTCTTCCTGCTCCAGCTGAGCTGTAATAAATTTTGATTTTTCCTTGAGAAAATCAAGATAACCGCCCCGCACCTGCAGCGAGCCTCCGGGATACACCGGTGACAATTCAATGATTCTGTTGGCGCAATGTTCAAGAAAGCGCCTGTCGTGACTCACCATGAGGGTGGCCGCCGGGCTGTCTCCGCCAACCGTCAGAAGAATTTTCTCCAGCCAGAGAATGGATTCAAGGTCTAAATGATTGGTGGGCTCATCCATCACCAGGACATTGGGCCGGCTCACCAGGGCTCTGCAGACAGACAACCGCTTACGCCATCCACCGGACAGCCCTGCTACAGGAAGATCGGGGTTACCAAACTCGGCCCGGCTGAGAACGGCATGAATCCGGTTAAATCGTTCACTTTCATCAAGCCTGTAACCCACAAGAGCAGTATCGAGGTTTTCAAACAGGCTCTTCTGCTCATCAAAGACATCGTGCTGGTCCAGGTAACTGAGGCGAAGATGCTTGGCCAGGTCGACGGTTCCGTCGTCTGTCTCACTGAGTCCGCATATGATTTTTAACAGGGTGGATTTGCCACTGCCGTTGGGACCGATCAAGCCAACCCGGTCTCCGGAAACAAGGGAAAATTCAATATCGCGAAAGAGGAGTTGAGCACCGAAGGATTTTGTAATCCCCCGGCAGCTGACAAGCTGGGCCATGGTCTATTTTAAGAGAACTGGTGGACGATTATTGAATTTCTTCGTGAAGGCGGGCGGATATTTCATCTGCAAATCGGATAGGCGGCCCAATTTTCCTTGCGAAATCGGTCAATCGGGATTATAAGATTCAGAAGTTTTTTTCGGGCTTTCGCACCACAGAAAACTGCGTTACCCTGATCGATACTAACCACTGCATTATACAATTATTTTTTTTAAGCGCAATGAATGACAAGCTCCACATTATCATAACCACCGAACATGGTACGCCACGAACCCTGCTCTACTCAAAGAAGTGGTTCGTTTATGCGACACTCTTCACCACCATTCTTTTTTCCGCTCTGGCCACAGGAAGCTTTCTTGCCACCAAACTTTACATCAAAAATACTGGTCTCAACAACCAGGTTTCCACACTGAACAACCAGCTGGAGGACAGTACAAGCAGCAACAGCCGTTTTGCCAGCCGGATTGATGAACTGGAAATTTTGAACACAGACCAGGCCAGCCAGTTCAAGGCGGAGAAAGAGGAACTCCTCAACACAACTGTCTCAGAACTCAAAGAACGAAGCCAGCTGATCGAAACGGTGATGAACAACATCGGTGTCAAGATCGACAAATCCCAGCTCGGGGACAACAAAGGCGGCCCCTTCATCGCCGCCGAATCAGGAAACTACGACGACCTCCTTTTCAAATCAGACCACTACCTGGAGGCCATCAAAACGATGCCCATTGGCCGGCCTGTACCCGGCAGGGTCACCTCCCGCTATGGAGTGCGCAAAGATCCGGTCAATGGCAAGAAATCTCACCACTACGGCGTTGACTTTCGCGGCAAAAGCGGCACCCCTGTCATTGCCACGGCTGACGGAAAAGTTGTCCGTGCAAACAACAACGGCAGCTTCGGCCGCTACGTCAAAATCAACCACGGCAACGGCTACACCACGGCCTTTGCTCACCTCAAGGAATTTAAGGTCAAGAAAGGCGACCGGGTCAAACGCGGCCAGGTTATCGCCCTTGTCGGCTCCAGCGGCCGCTCCACAGGCCCCCATCTCCATTACGAAATCCGACGGTATAAAAAACCGGTCAGTCCTGTACAGTTCATGGCCATCGACAAGCTGGCCATACGTGATGAGAACGGCGATATCGTCACTGGCAAAACAAAAAAATAAAACCCATCTGATTCAATACCACCATGACCTTATTCTCAAAAAAAGACGATTACTCCAAAGAAAGCCAGGCAGCGGAAAAGGAAGCCATCACCTCCATTGTTGACGCCAAAATGGTTATCAAGGGTGAAATTTCCTTTGAAGGCAAGGCACGAGTCGATGGTGTTGTTGAGGGCGATATCAAGGGTGACCACCTGATCCTCAGTAAAACCGGAAAGGTTAAAGGCGACATCACCTCCACCTCCTGTGTCTGTCATGGCAGGCTTGAAGGTAATCTTTCCGCCAAACTGGTGACCGCCTGCAAAAGCTCCGAAATCCTCGGCAGCCTCGAGGCGGGAAGCCTCACCGTTGAACCGGGAGCCGCCATCAGCGGTGAAATCAGAGTGGCTGCCAAGGATCTGCACCTGGTCGACAAGCCCGGCCAGAAGACTCCCGCCAGCGGAGACGACAAGAAACAGGCGAAAACAGCTGCCTGATCCATCACTGCCGTCTCACGATCACACAGGTCGCCTCAATGTCGTTCAATGAACTTCCCCCCACCAGCCGAATTGCATGTCCCAACTGCGGCAACGACAGCGAGTTTGTCGAGGTGGCGGATGATGTTGTTCTCACCACGCTCTATATACAGAACCAGGACGGCAGCTTTACCCCGGTGGAGGACAACTCCCAGGTTCTCGGTGAAGTCAAACTGCTCTGCGGTGAATGTGAGGCAGACCTCACTGCCTTTCATCAACGCTTTTCCGATATGCTCTTTTAGGCCTTTCCTTGAATATTCCCCCAAGAGTCATCACCTCCAACCAGGAGCTGTTTTCAAACTATGATGAACTCCAGGCCGGTGATATCATCTCCGGCCGAATTCGTCTCAGACCCGGCGAGGAACACCTCCTGACCGACCTGAGCCAGCGGGGGATCCGTATGATCCCATCAGCCACTGCACAGCTTGCCAGCAGGTCCAAGTGTTTCCAGACCCGCCTTTTCGGAAATGAGATGGTCCCCCACAGTCGAGTCATATACGACATCCACGCCATGCTCGACACCATGAACCTCTACCACCGCCACCAGGTGACCAAGGTGGTTGTCAAGGACGACGCCAAAGACGGCGGTTTCGGCATCTTCCTCTTCCGTGATATCGAAGAGGTCTACTTTCACGCCGCAAACTCGCAGTTGTCCTATCCTTTTGTTGTCCAGCCCTTTGTGAGCGACTGCCGTGATATTCGGGCGATCTTCCTCGGCGACTATCACGAGGCCTATGAACGCAGTAACCCCGACAACTTCCGTAACAACCTTCACTGCGGCGGCAGTGCCACTCCATTATCCCTCAGCCGGGAACAACTTGAGCTCTGTCACCGGGTCCTCAAACGGGGTTCCTTTGATTATGGTCATATCGACCTGATGGTTGCACCGGATGGGAAGAGCTATCTTGCGGAAATTAATCTCCGGGGAGGGATTCGTGGCGCGCAGATCAAAGCCGCTGAGTACCGGCAACGGCTGGACAACGTCCATGAACAGCTTGTCAGGGAAATAACGGCTTAAACTGCTGGCAGGGCGGACGAACTGGCAAGAACGGGCAGACTCTGCAGGAGAAACTGCTGAAAAAACAAAAAAAGGGGTTGTCCGTCGTTTGACGGACAACCCCTTTTTCTAATACTGCTAAACTGGTGTGTAATCTACTGCTTATACACAACCGGTAGGCTTGGGCAGACCAGCCATCTTACAGGCTCCCTTACCAGGCCCTGAGGGGAACAGCTCGTAGATACGCTTGAGCGGAAAACCGGTGGTCTTGGAAAGAATACGTACCATCGGGGCAATACCGTTCTTCTTGTAGTACTCTTGAAGAGCGTCAATAACTTTCTTGTGCTCGTCGGTCAGGTCGGCGATTCCTTCCACACCCTTTACATAATCAACCCAGTCTTCGTTGTACTCGGTCATTCCGTTCAGCAGGAAACCATCCTCATCTACTTCAAAGCTGGATCCGTTGTGTTCTAATGTAGGCATCTTAGTCCTCCTTCAAAAAATATTATTAATTGGCTCTCACCGTTTCTCAGATTAAACTAACGAAGCCTTATTACTATAGGCTAGGATGTTTGTCAAGTGAATGAGCAATCATTTTCGTCCCCCCTTCGCCCCACACTTTCCCTTGTCTGAACCTGTTGTTACAAGGGATTCAGCTTGTTTACAGAAATCTCAGGACCTGTTTTTTTATAAAAATAGTCCGCCTCTTTCAGCAATAAATAACCAGTTTAAAACCCTCCTCCGGCTCAAGGATAATAAAAAAGGTGGTCACCAGTGGGAGCAACCCCGGCAGGAGATCATCATGACCGCTTATTTTGCTTGCGCTGAAAAAGGAGAAAGGGTAAATCCATACGATTCGAGAGAAATAATTCGGAAATCTCCGAAACGGGCTCTATTGCCAAACCTCAACTTCATTTCATTTCCCATGCTGCAGATTTTTCGAAACAAGGCACAGTCGATCTTTATTCAAGCCATCGTTCTCGTCATCGCCCTGGTTTTTATATTCTGGGGAGTAGGCGCCAATATGATGGGCAACCGTGAGGCCGCCGCGGTGGTCAACGACCAGGAAATCACCTTTCAGGAGTTTCAGCAGGCCTACGACCGGACCGCTGCAGGCTACAGGCAGCAGTTTGGCGGTACAATGCCTCCGGAACTGCTCGAGACCCTCGGCATCAAGCAGCAGGTTATCACCCAGTTGATCCAGGGAGAACTGCTCCGCCAGGGTGCGGCTGAAATGGGAATTATCATCAGCCAGAAAGAAGTTCGCGCCACCATTGAGAATATGAAGGAGTTCATGGATGACGGCTCATTTAATATAGATCGTTACAAATCCGTTCTCACTTCAAACCGGCTCACCCCAAGAAAATTTGAGTCTTCCATGCAGTACGATCTGCTTGCCTCCCGGGTGGTTGCTGAAATCGGTAAATTTGGTGAAGTTATTGGCGATCAAGCCCTGACCGAACTGTTCCAGACAGACCGCGAAGAGATCTCCCTTTCCTATGTAAAGATTGTTCCGCAGCCGTTTTTGGCCAAGGTCGAAATCAATGACGATGAGTTGGAGAAGTGGTATCAAAAAAACCAGTCCAACTATAAGACTGATGCTCAAATCAAGCTCAACTACCTGCCATTCACCTATGAAGACAGTGAGGGAGACAAGGAGTTCAGCGAAGAGGAACTGAAGAGCCGCTATGAGGCCGATATCGCCTCTTACCGTACGCCTGAAGAACGCCACGCCCGCCATATACTCTTTAAAACTGAACAGGCCGCGACCCCTGAACAGGATAAGGAACTGCGCAAAAAAATCGATGATGTCCTGAAACGAGCCCGCGAAGGTGAGGATTTTGCTGCGATGGCCAAGATTTACTCTGAAGGTCCAAGCGCCGATGGCGGCGGAGACCTTGGTTTTTTTGCCAAAGGCCAGATGGTACCCGCCTTTGATGCCACCGTTTTCAGTATGAAAGTTGGAGAGATAAGCGACATTGTCAAGACCAGCTTCGGCTACCACATCATCAAGCTGGAGGCCACAAGAGGCGGCGAGACAAAAAGCTTTGAGGATGTCAGGGATAAAGTTGCCGCAAAGGCCAGGGAAGAGCTGGTCAAGCCGCTGACCTTTGAGGCTGCCAACCAGGCCTACGAGGCAATCATGGCTGCCGGCAGCCTTAAAGCCTACGACGAGAAGCAGGACAAGAGCAAACTGCAGAAAACCGACTTTTTCGGTCCCGCTGCTATCCCTCAACAGCTGGCCGGAGACCCGGAACTCTCCAACAGGGCCTTTGCTCTGAAAAAAGGCGAGCTGAGCTCACTTGTTGAAACCCCCAGGGGATACTTCATCCTCTTTGCCGAAGATCGTATGGAACCTGTTGTTCCTCCTCTTGCAGAGGTAAACGACCGGTTGACGGCGGACTATAAACGCGAGACAGCCATGGCCATGGCCAGGAAAGAGGCCCAGACAATCCTTGACCGGGCCGCAACCGGTGAGGAGTTGAACACTCTTGCCGCTGAATTCGAACTGACTGTAAATGACTCCGGCTTTATGGGACGCAGCAACGCTCAACCCCCTTCACCAAAAGATTTTCCCGCTGCCCTGCGCCAGTCCGCTTTTCTTCTCGGCCCCCAGTCCCCGCTGCCAAAAGAAATTGGTGCGGCAAATGACACCTTTTATGTCTACCGCTTTCAGGAGCGTCGAATTCCCAAAGGTGAAGAGATGAATGAAGAAGACAAAAAACGCTACCGGGCGACGCTTGTTGAACTCAACAAGGACCAGCTCCTCAACTCCTGGCTCCAACTCCAGCAGGAAAAGGCGGAAATCTACACCAGTAAAAACCTGTAGAACTAAAATTGCCTCCAGCCGCTCAGTGGCTGGAGGGGTGCTCCCTCTTTAAGAAAGAGCCTGATAGCAAAACTCCCTGCCAATTCTCGGCCGGAATTCGCTATTATTGCCTCAACAGTTCCACCGGACTATTTTCTTCCTGTCTGGCAACACAGCCAAAAACCACCCTAACCCCCTCCCCTAACGTGGTATTTAGTCAGCGCCCGTCATTCTTCGCTGTAAAAAAATCCGGCCAAACCGTTTTTCCCTACCACTGTGCCCAAGAGCGTGTATAATGAAGAATTCACTCAAATATTTAGCAATCATTGAAGACTTCGTTCTCACCAAAAATCATGACACCGGTCACTCCTCTTCTCGAACAGTTCGACGTCCTCAACGATTTTGAACAGCAGCTGCTCCTCTTTCTCTCTGTCGTTTATGAACCGGCACACACCACTCTACTTGTCAACTGTCTGAGAAAACTGGACATGCGCTCGCCCCGGGGCAACCGGCCGACCGCTGCCAACCTCACCCACTATTTTTCAAAATTCCAGGAGCTGGGCCTTTTGACCGAGGAGCGTCGATGCGCTCCGGAGATCATCGAAACCCTCTCCAGAAAAGCAGTTGAAGCCGGACTGTTCAAACGCTTCGGTGACCTGATCAGAGCAGAGGCTCCGGTATCCTACTACTACGGCAAGTGGACGACCCGCTGCTGGCGTGCCATGCGGGAAATGAGGATCGGTATTTACAGCCAGGATTTTGACCTGATCGACGAGTCGCTCGAGTTTCTCAGCGGCCAGTGCCGTGACATTCTTTCCCCCCTGCCGCCGACGGTTCAGGTCACAGTCTCCCCCTTCACCCCTGACTGGTTTCGAACCCTTGCTCCATCGTTTCAGTTCTTCCTCCTTAACCAAATCCTGAGATACAGCCAGGCCAGTCTCAGCTCCTTTGACGGGGTCATGGAATACCTCCAGGATGACGCTGAGTTTTCCCAGCTGAGCAGTGATGAGAGACTGCCGTTTCACCGTCTGCTCAGCAACCAGCTGATCCTTCAGGGGCGACTCAAAGAGGCGGAAACCCTCATCCGTGAAAACAGCGACAGTTTTTTCGGCACCGGCGCCCTCGGTTCGGTCCTCTTTCTCAACGGAAAGGAAGGGGAGGCCCGCCAGGCCTTTGACCGGGACCTTGTTTTTCTGAAAGAGTTGATGGACAGCGACCGGATCGCCTTTTTTGGCCCCACCGGTCTCTTTTATGTGCTCTTCCTTCTTAAACAGGAAAATACGGAAGCCACCCGGCAGATTGTTGCCCAGGCCATAGCCACAGCTGAGAGCCTCTTTGGTGACTCACCGGAAAGTGTCAGCTACCAGTTTCTCGCCACCCTGATCAATGCCCAGAACAACACAGATGCAACTGACTCGGAAATCATCCTGCCGCAGGATGGTGAGCCGCACAGTCTGACCCTGCTGTTCGCAGCATTATGCCAGTACTGGCTCAACAGTGCCCTGGAAGGTGAGTTGGAGAAAAAACTGGTCAGCGCCTATCAGCATGCACTGACCAACGGCTTTCACCTTTTAAGCCTCAACTTTGGTGCCATCCTCTCCCGTATCGGCAACGACATGGAAGACTACGATGCAGCCATTTCCACCATCACAACCGAAACCGGACTGTCACCCTTTATCTCCATTCTCGAACCCGAGGAACCGTGGAAGAGAAGTCTCCAGGCCCTGATCCAGGCCACCGGCTCCTCTCAGGAAAACGAATCCAGCCGCAACATCCGACTGGTCTGGATGATCGACTACCAGAAGGGTAAGATTTCCATCGGGCCAAAAGAACAGAAACGCACCCCGGACAGCATGTGGAGCAAGGGCCGCCCTATCTCGCTCTCCCGCCTCTATGCCGGCAACAAGATTTTATACCTGACCGTCCAGGATCGTAAGATCTGCAATTCGATCAAAAAGATTCAGAACCCGGAGACCCACGGCATCAGCTACCAGTTTGATATCGACAAAGCCCTGGTGGCAATGATTAACCACCCCCTTCTCTTTCTTCTCCAGTCCCCGGCCAGCCCTGTTGAATTCGTTTCCGGGGAACCGGAACTGCTCGTTGAAGAACGGGGTAATCAGCTCCATATCTGTTTCGCCCAGTCGATCTCAACCAGTAATGTCACCGTCTTTCAGGAGACCCCCACCCGCTTCAAGATACTTGAGATTAACGACAACCACCGGCGTATTGCCCAGATCACCGGGCCTGACGGCCTGACCGTGCCCGTTGACGCCAGTGAGCAGGTACTGACTGCCATCGGCAACATCTCCTCATACATGACCGTCCATTCGGCCATTGCCGCCGACCTCTCGACCCGTAAGGGATCAGATATTGAATTTGTCGAGGCGGACTCAACGATTTATATGCACCTGCTCCCCTACGGGACCGGTTTCAGGCTTGAAATGTTTGTCAAACCCTTTGCCGACGGAGGTCACTACCTCAAGCCGGGTCAGGGTGTGGAAAATATCATGGCCGAGGTTCGCGGCAAACGGCTGCAGACCAAACGGGACCTGAATCTCGAAGAACATAAGGCCAGGGAAATTGAGGAGTCATGCCCCATTCTCGATCTTGCCATCGACCTTGAACAGGAAAATGACCGCGAATGGCATCTTCAGGACCCTGATGACTGCCTTCAGGCTCTCATGGAACTGCAGTCCATCAAGGACCAGGTGGTGGTTGAATGGCCCGAGGGAGAAAAACTCACCATCCGCAGCCAGGCCTCTCTAAAAAATCTCAACCTCAAGATCCGTACCAACCGTCAGAACTGGTTTGCCATGTCCGGATCCCTTCAACTGGACCAGAACACGGTCATCAGCCTGCGTGAGCTTCTTGCCAAGGTCTCCAACACATCGGGACGATTCATTGAGATTGACGACGGCCACTATATGGCGCTCACCCAGGAGTTCAAAAAACGGCTTGAGGAACTGAGTCTTTACTCGGAAAGTGGTGGTGAGGATGAAAACGGCGATGTCCTTGTCCACCCCCTGGCCGCCATCCCCCTTGAAGAACTGGTCGACCAGGCCAAAACAAACTTTGATGCCGGCTGGAAGTATCAGCTGAAGCGGATTCACGACAGCCACTCCTTTCAGCCCACCCTGCCGTCCACCCTCCAGGCGGAGCTGCGGGATTACCAGATTGACGGCTTCAACTGGCTGGCGCGCCTCGCCCAATGGGGAGTCGGCGGCTGCCTGGCGGACGACATGGGACTTGGCAAAACCATTCAGTCACTGGCCATCATGCTCAGCCTTGCCGCCGATGGTCCATCTCTGGTGGTTGCACCGACCTCAGTTTCCACAAACTGGGAGTCCGAGGCCAACCGCTTTACGCCGACGCTGACCATCAAGTCACTGACCGGCAAAGATCGCCCCCAGATCATCAAAAATCTGGGCAAGTTTGATCTGCTTATCACCACCTACACCCTGCTCCAGCAGGAAAACGAATTGCTCTCCCAGGTCAAGTGGCAGACCGTGATCCTGGACGAAGCCCAGGCCATCAAAAACGCAGCCACCAAGCGATCCAAAGCGGCCATGGCTCTTCAGGCACACTTCAAACTGATCACCACCGGCACGCCCATTGAAAATCACCTCGGTGAGCTGTGGAATCTCTTCCACTTCATCAACCCCGGCCTGCTCGGCACACTCGTCCGATTCAACGAGCGTTACGCCATCCCCATCGAACGTTTCAACGATCGTGAGGCCAGGCTCAAGCTGAAAAAGCTGATCCGGCCTTTTATCCTCAGAAGGATCAAATCACAGGTCCTTGAGGAACTGCCGCCGCGCACCGAGATCACCCTGTTGGTTGAAATGAGTGATGAAGAGCGTCACTTTTACGAAGCACTGCGGCAAAATGCCCTGGAAATGCTCGAGGGCAATAGTGACAAGAAGGGACGTCACCTGCAGATCCTTACCGAGATCATGAAACTGCGCCAGGCCTGCTGCAATCCCCGCCTGATCAATGAGGATGTCACCATTCCCAGCGCCAAGCTCGACGTTTTCGGTTCAGTCATCGAGGAACTCCTCGGCGGCCGCCACAAGGCACTGGTCTTCAGCCAGTTCATCGGCCACCTCAAGATATTGCGCGAGTATCTCGATGAGCGCAATATCCATTACAAGTATCTTGACGGCTCAACGTCGAGCGCCAAACGGAAACAGCGGGTGGATGATTTTCAGGCCGGCGAGGGTGATCTGTTCCTCATCAGCCTCAAGGCAGGAGGACTCGGTCTCAACCTCACCGCCGCCGACTATGTTATCCACATGGATCCGTGGTGGAATCCGGCCATTGAGGACCAGGCCTCGGACCGGGCCCACCGCATCGGCCAGGAACGGCCGGTAACCATCTACCGGCTGGTATCCAAAAATACCATTGAAGAAAAAATCGTCAAACTCCACCAGGAGAAACGTGATCTTGCTGGCTCTCTGCTTGAAGGCAGTGACATAAGCGCCAAGATGAGCAGCAACGATCTGCTGGAACTGATCAAGGAAGGGTAAAAGGAAAAGGAAGGGTATAGGGTTAAAGGTTTAAGGTTAAAGGTTTAAGGTTTAAGGTTTAAGGTGTAGGGTTAAAGGTACAGGAAAGCAGGGGGGCTCAATGATATTAATCGTTGATGATCCTGCTGGTAATCAGACCGTAGAACGAGTGGTCCCCTTTTGTGAAGAACCAGCCCAGGTGGGTCATGCAGTGGCCGCAGAGGCCGTACTGCCATCGATAACCTGAGAACCAGCTGAACTCGGCGCTGGGTGTTCCCCGCACCACGCAGCCTTCAGCCCGGCTGTAGCAATCGATTTCGTAGACGATACCGGACGGGTTGAAAAAGGTATGGCGACAGGCCCCGTCCATTTCAAAACTATCCCCCCTGCCGGCCAGAAATGTCCGGCAGAGTCTGCAGCGCACACCCCGCCGGACCTCCTCTTCAAGGCCGTCCCTGCTCTCAGGGTCATCCTGGCCGAACCTTTCACTATCGCTTTCCCTCAGCAGGAAAAGCTCTGTTGGAGAAGAGACAAGACCTGGGTCACTCTCCAGCATAGTGGTGCACAATGGCCTGGACCAGTTCTGCAATGGTAAAGTTGTCGGGCTGCACATCCACCTTGAGACCATTATCAGTCACGGTTTTTGCCGTAATCGGACCGATGGCGGCAATCTTGACGCCATCAAGCAATAGAGCCAGCTCATCCTTGTCAGTCACATCGAGCATGGAGAGGAAGTTACGCACCGTCGACGAGCTGGTAAATGTCACCATGTCAACCTGCTTGTTCTCCAGCTCCTTGCGCAGTGATTCTTTCCGTCCCTCGGGAGGACGATTCTGATAAATTGGCGCCACCGTCACCTGTGCTCCGGCACCGCGCAGTGTCTCGGGCAGAATCTCCCGCGCCTTTACTGCTCTGGGAATAAGGATATTACGCCCCTCCACTCCGAGATCAAGCAGGCTTTCAGCCAGCCCCTCACCGGTAAAAGTCGATGGAATCAGGTCGGCGCTGATACCGTACTCCAGCAGAAGATCGGCGGTGGCCTTGCCCACTGCTGCGATATCAGGCCCTTTCAGGTTCCTGGAATCCATTCCACGCTCATAGAGCCGCTTGAAGAAATAGTTGACCGCATTCAAAGAGGTGAACAGGATCCAGTGATATTCACCAATCCGGTCCAGCTCTTCATCAAGGACTTCGTAGTTTTCAACCGGATCGAGTTGGATTGTGGAATATTCCAGGCAGTTGGCTCCTGATTCCTCCAGGGCGGCCACCAGTTCGGAGGCCTGCTCGCGGGTACGGGTCACGACAATGCGCTTGCCGAACAGAGACCGCTTCTCGTACCAGTCGATGGTATCCTTGAGCTTGACCACCTCACCGACAATGATAAGGGCCGGCGGCTTGATCCCGGCCTTCTTAACCACATCGGTGATGGTCTCAAGTGTTCCCACCACTGAACGCTGTTCAGGTGTTGAAGCCCAGCGGACCACTGCCACAGGGGTTTTCGGGTCACGGCCGTTTGCAATCAGGTTGTCAACAATGGTGGGCAGATTCTTGATCCCCATATAGACAACGATGGTTCCCGCACCGGTGGCCAGTTTTGACCAGTCGATATTGGAGTCGGCCTTGGTCGGATCTTCATGACCGGTGATAAAAGCGACAGAGGCGGTATATGACCTGTGGGTGATGGGAATACCGGCATAGGTGGCTGCGGCAGTGGCCGATGTCACACCGGGAACCACTTCAAAATCCACTCCTTCACCGGCAAGCTTTTCGATCTCCTCACCGCCACGACCAAAGATAAATGGGTCACCGCCCTTGAGACGCACGACGGTCTTGCCGGCCTGGGCCCAGTCAACCAGCATCTGGTTGATCTCTTCCTGGGTGTGGGTGTGCTGGACACCGCCCTTTTTTCCTGCGTAGATAAATGTCGCTTCCTGCGGTACGTGCTTGAGCAGCTTGGGATTGGCCAGATAGTCATAGACAACCACTTCCGCCTTTTCCAGCAGATATTTACCGCGCATGGTGATCAACCCGGGATCTCCCGGACCGGCACCGACCAGATAGACCTTACCCGGTTTATTATTCGTTTCCTGTTCCATGGTATATTTTATCAAACCTGTGTCCGGACGTTTCTCAACAGACTGGTTGAGAAATAATAAGTTATTCTAAAAAATCAGGCCGGACCGCTGATCTCATCGATAATGGCCGCGGCCAGCAGGGGAATCATCAGCTCATGATGACCGGTAAAGTGGAACCCCCTGCCGCCTCCGGCAGTCGGTCGATTAACCACATTGGTCAACGGCCGGTAGTGCTTCATAAAATCAAAATTTGCAGTGGTGAAATCATCCACCCGGTTACCAAGATTTCTGACAACGGTCAGTGCCTTGAGGAAAACCTCGGGCATTAAAACCGCCGAACCGAAGTTAAGGTAAGCTCCCCCCTGCAGATTGGCAACCTGGCTGCAGAATATTTTAAAATCCTGGTGGCTGGTTTTGCCGATATTTTCGCCTGAGGCCGACGGATGAATATGAATAATGTCGGTACCAATGGCGACATGAACGGTGACCGGAATGCCGAGCCGACTGGCAGTGGCAAGCAGGCTCTTGTCGTTATGGGGGAAATCACGGGTCTCCAGGTAGGTGCCAACCGATTCTCCCAGCCCCATCCCTTCCTTGGCTCCAAGCGCAATGGCACCGTTGAGGACCTCGCCCGTTTCCCGGGCCGCGCCGAATGCGCCCTGGCCCAGAACATTACCGACCTCTTCCGAGGTGAAACCAGCCATGGCAATCTCAGCGTCATGGATGATACCGGCGCCGTTCATAGCGATGCCGGTGATGATGGAGCGTTCCATCAGGTCAATAAGAATCGGATTGAGTCCGACCTTAATGACATGAGCGCCCATGCCGACAATCAGTGGTCGACCTGCCTTGTGGACCACTGCAAGGCGTCTGACCAGGTCGGGAAAATCTTCGCCAATGAGCTGCTTGGGCAGTGAGGCGAGAAATTCTCTCAGCGTCGCACCTTCACGCAGTGGGCTGCCGAAATGGTCCACTGTCACCTTGGACTGGCGCTCAAAGAGCGAGTAAGTCGTCAGTCCGTCAAAATTCATTGGTTCAGCCATGGCCGAAAAGCTCCCGTTCCACCAGTTCACAGAAGAGATGCTCGATAAAGAGATGTGTTTCCTGGATGTGCGTAGTGCGATCAGAAGGCACATTGAGACAGATATGGGCCAGCTGCCCAACCTGGCCGCCGTCGCCGGCCAGGCCTCCGGTGAGGGCGACACACTTCATGCCGATTTCCCTTGCGGCCTCAAGGCCCCGGACCACATTGACCGAGCCTCCGCTGGTGGAGATCCCCAGCGCCATGTCCTCCGGTTTTCCCAGGGCCTGGACCTGCTTACTGAAAACCTCGTCATAGGAAAAATCATTGCCCACCGCGGTGAGAATGGAGGTGTCGGTGGTAAGGGCGATGGCCGCCAGTGGTGGCCGGTTGATGAGTAAACGGTTCACAAATTCAGCGGCCACGTGCTGGGCATCGGCGGCACTACCTCCATTGCCGAACAGAATCAGCTTGCCGCCTTCTTCCAGAACAGTCACCATCTCCTGTACCAGTTGGATCACCTTATCGCCCTGTTCCCGGACAAAGGCCTCCTTGGCGGCAACAGAATTTTTCAGGGCTCGTTGTATCAGATCTTCCATTGTTAATTTGCTTTTTTTTTAAACTGCATTTCATCACTAAATGACGAAAGCGGCCAACATCTGTTTTTCATTTCTGCCAGGTCTGCTCGAT
>JBDLID010000039.1:0-23837 GCA_039715055.1 Thermodesulfobacteriota bacterium
AAAACCGATGCTTGAAATAACAGCAGCCGTTGATGGCGGCATCCGTAAATTCAGACAACCAGCTCAGCCGAAATCAACGGTTACAACAAAGACTGCATCAAAAATGCAGGAAACGGCAGCCGCTTCCATGATGACCTACAATCGCACCATGACCATCGATAAAACTCCTGCCAAAACAGTGACGGACTGTTCTGTTTTTGACAGGGTTGGCGATCCATTACCTGATATCCATGAAGAAGTCAGCGAACTCAAGGAAATAGTTCTCAAGCTCACCGAAAATATCTCAGAGAAACAGAACACAACCTGGCAGCGACTCTCCTCCGGCAGAAAAACAAGAGATAGCAGTTCGCCTGACACCTCACCTGCTGTCAGTCTTGATCAGTACATAACTCCACTTCTGGAGCGCGGCATAAACCTCGATACTGCACGGACCATTGCAGAATTTTCCGAAAAAGAGCTGTCAGATCATGACAGAGACGACAATGTGCTCCTCTCGTCCTTCTATACTGACTCAATAGAGGATATAATCGAAGTGGCTCCTGATGAACCGGCTGCCCCTTCCGAGCAGAGAAGAATCGCCTTTATCGGGCCAACTGGTGTCGGCAAGACCACTACTCTTGCAAAGGTGGCTGCCAGCCATATGGCAAAAGGTATAAAATCCATTGGCTTGATCACTATCGACACTTATCGCATAGCAGCCATTGAACAACTCAAAGTTTATGGTAAAATTATGAGGCTGCCAGTTGAAGTTGTTATCAGTCCGGATCAGCTGCAGGACGCTCTGGACAAATTTCACGACAAGGAGCTGATCCTGATCGATACTGCCGGCAGAAGCCCAAGGGACCACCTCTCCATCAATGAACTGGGCAGTTACCTGTCCGGAGGGATTCCCATTGAAAAACACCTGGTTCTTTCGGCCACCACCCGTGAAGAGGAGATCTGTCAGATCATTGACCGGTTTTCCCCCATAGGGATTGATCATACAATTGTCACCAAAATTGATGAATGCGACACCCTCGGCATTATTCTTGATGTTCAGACTCAAACCCCTGCTCCGTTCTCCTATATTACTAACGGGCAGCGCGTTCCTGAAGATATCATGGTTGCTGAAAGCCGTATGATAGCAGAGCTTATTATGACCCCCGAAGGGTCCCCAACCCCCTGAGTACCGACGAAATGACTATACAAGATCAGGCCGCCACCCTTCGCACACTTGAGCAGGACAGTTCTCTGTCGGTCGCATCAAACGCTACCACTACCAGGGTTTGCGCAGTCACCAGCGGCAAAGGAGGGGTCGGCAAAACAGCTGTCGTTGCCAATATGGCTGTAACTCTTGCCAAAAACGGGTTAAATGTCCTTATCCTTGATGCTGACCTCGGACTTGCCAATATTGATGTTGTCTTTGGCCTGGCTCCACAGTTCAACCTCAACCATTTTTTTTCCGGCGAACAGGAGCTGTCAGATATTCTGGTTGAAGGTCCGGAAGGAGTTAAAATCCTGCCTGCCGGCTCCGGTATTCAGAACTTCACAAGGCTCGATTCACAGCAGAAAATGCGACTGCTCGAAGGGCTCGACCAGATGCACAATGAGTTTGACTTTGTCCTGATAGATACTGAAGCCGGTATTTCGGAAAACGTCACTTACTTCAACACAGCCGCCCAGGAAATTCTGGTGGTCACCACTCCTGAGCCCACAGCTATAACCGATGCCTATGCATTGATGAAACTGCTCTCTACCCAGTACCACGAAAAACGTTTCAACCTGGTTGTCAATCAAATCGCCGACGAAGAAGAGGCACTGGACGTTTACCGTAAATTAACAATGGTTTCCAATCGTTACCTTGATATTTCCATTGACTACCTTGGCTCTATCCCCAGTGACCGGCTCATGGTTGAATCCATCCGCAGACAAAAAGTTATCGTTGAACTTCACCCAAATTCAAAAACATCCCAGGCTTTTTCCACCCTCGCTTCGACCATCTGCGCAGAACAGATGCCAACGGAACCGAAGGGGTCGGTACAATTTTTCTGGCGACGGCTACTTGATTTCGGCAACAGGGGCTGATTAATGGTCTATACAGACAGACAACTACCCGAAGATCGTTCAAGTCTGATTCGGGACAACCTCTACCTGGTTGACATCCTTGTCGGTCGCATGGTCTGCCAGGTACCCTCTTTCATGAAGCGTGACGATATGCGGAGCGCCGGCATGATGGGACTCATTGATGCGGCCAATAAATTTGACCCGTCCAAAAAAATTCTCTTCAAGACTTTTGCTGAATATCGCATCCGTGGAGCCATATTTGACGAAATGAGAAAACTTGACTGGTTTTCAAGGTCCATGAGAGACAAACAGAACCAGCTCAACCGCACAATGGCCCAACTGGAGCAGCGACTGGGAAGAAGTCCCAGTGAAACTGAGATGGCCGATGCCATGGACCTCAGCCTTGAGGCCTACCAGAAAATGCTTGGTCAGGTCTCCCATCTTGGCTGTGTCAGTCTCCATGAAACACTCGACCACAGCGGCCTTGGCACTTCATTTTTAGACGCGCTTGAAGATCAGCGCAATTCCGCATCACCGGTCAACATCCTTGAAAACCATGAACTGGCAGGTGTGATTGCCTCCATTCTTGAAGAGCTGTCTGAAAAAGAACGTGTGGTCATCTCACTTTACTACTACGAGGAACTGACCCAGAAAGAAATTGCCCAGGTCCTTGAAGTTTCAGAGGGGCGAATCTCACAGCTTCACAGCCAGGCCCTGATCAAGCTCAAAACCAAGACCCAGAAAAGACTTAACCAGGACATGTAGGCAATGAGTGATCGCTACCATGTAACCATAAGCCTGATCAGTGCTTTTCTTCTCTGCCTGGTGTTTGTCAGGTCAATGACTCAGCGACGGATGCTGACTACTCTCAGGGAAAAATATTTATTCCTGCGCCGGCAGGACAGTGAACAGCAGGAAGAACTGAGCCTGCTCAGGAAAAACAGGGCACAGGAATCCGAGTTCAAAGAAAATCTGCGCAACGCAGAACTCACCACCAGCCTTCAGCAGTCAAGACTTCACAATCAACAGACCACCAATATTTGCGATCCTCCTGAACGCTACAATTACATCCTCGCCATGAAGGAAAACGGCCTTGAAGCCGACCAGATCGCCGGCCTGCTCTCCATCTCTGTCCAGGAAGCCCGACAATTGACAAGGCTTGCCGACCTTGCCCACACTGGTTGAAACCGCCCTCCCCCCTACGAAAAAGATCCCTCTGCTGCTGCTTTTCCTTAACGGAAAGGCGTGCTGCTGTCGATATGAACATTAAGAAAGGAGCAAGTTACTTAATTACCTCTCATATCAACTGACATTTCAACGGCTAACACATGGTTTCCGGCAAGTACAGTGCACTGGCAGGAGCAGTTTCAAGGGAACAGGCAATGGCCCACACCTCGGCTAATATGGCCAACATCAACACTGTGGGCTACAAAAAGTCCATGGTCAGTTTCGAATCGATTCTCAGGGGAGAAAGGCAATCGACACTTGCCCGGGGAATCAATTACAACCGCATCAAAAACAACTACACCGACTTTTCAGCTGGTCCGCAGAGGCAGACCGGCAATCAACTGGATTTTGCCATTCACGGCGACGGCTTTTTCAAAGTCCAGGGTCCTGAAGGAATTCTCTATACACGGCGAGGCGATTTTCACATCGACGAGGAAGGGACTCTTCGCACCGGAAACGGTTTTGAGGTGCTCGATGACGGCAACAGCCCCATTCAGATAGCAGGCACCGGTCGGGCACGAATATCATCAAATACCCTTGGTGAAATATCTGTCATCAACGAACAGGGGCAGCGGTCCGTGCAGGGTCGACTGGCACTTGTCCAAATCAGTGACCCCAAACTTCTCAAGCGAGAGACAGATACAACCTTTTCTCTTGGCCAGAATGGATCAGAAGAGGATGTAGAAGAGCCGAGGCTCGAGGTTGGCAGTCTTGAGCTTGCAAATATCAACATGGCCGAGGAAATGACGCACATGATCAACAACCTCAGGACATTTGAAACCTACCATAAAGTATTGAAGAGCTATTCGACCATCGGCCAGAAACAGGATGAGCTTGGCACCCTCGGATGATAAAAACAGAAGACGCCGCCATGTTAATGTTAAACATAATATTACAAGACCAACATACTGAAAAATCGAATTTAATATCAATCACAAAAAGAGCTAGAAAATAATGATTCGATCACTCTGGACAGGCACCACCGGCATGAACGGTCAACAGTTGAACATGGATGTCATTGCCAACAATCTGGCCAATGTGTCCACCACCGGTTTTAAAAAATCCAGAGCCGACTTTCAGGACCTGATGTACCAGATCATGAAAGTTCCAGGCTCGCAGACCTCAGCAGATACTGAATCACCCACCGGTATCCAGGTCGGATTGGGAGTCAGACCGGCTGCGGTACAGAAAATATTCACACAGGGAGATCTGATCCAGACAGGCAATGAGCTTGATATCGCTCTTGAAGGAGAAGGTTTCCTTCAGGTTGAACTCCCCAACGGAGAAACCGCCTACACCCGCTCGGGCGCACTGAAACGTGACTCCAGTGGAAGACTGACGAGCTCCGATGGCTACCCGATTCTTCCTGCCATCACAGTTCCGGATGGATCACGGTTGATCACCATCAGTGAAACCGGAATCGTCTCCGCACTCATCGGAGACGATACAGAATCAACAGAGCTTGGCCAGTTGGAAACGGTCACCTTCACAAATAACAGTGGCCTTGTTGCTGAAGGCAGAAACCTGCTTCGGGAAACAGCCTCTTCAGGCGCTGCCCAGGCAGGCAATCCCGGTGATGATGGATTCGGCACCATTGCCCAGAACTACCTTGAAGGCTCCAACGTCAACATAGTTGAAGAAATGGCCTCCATGATCACCACCCAGAGAGCCTATGAAATCAACTCGAAATCAATCCAGACCTCTGACGAGATGATGCAAACAACCAACAATCTTGTCTAGTAGTTACTGATATCATGAATAAAAACAGAACAGCCAAAAAAATGACTCAGTCCGAAACAAATGTCGGAATTATGACTTTTGTCATCCTGGCGGCTCTTCTGTCTCTTTCTTTAGGCTTCTCCAGACACTGCTTCGGTTTTGATATCACATTCAAACAGGCAGCATCTGTCTCAGGGCCAGCCATTACACTTGGAGACCTTGTTGATTTTGATAAAAACAGCTCCCTGGGCACTTCCCTCAAAAGCCAGGTGATTTGCCGCTCCCCACAGCCTGGTAAACAGTTGACTGTTGACAGCCGTACCGTTATCACAAAAATCAGCGCTCTTGCTGTCTTACCAGACGATGCCTTCTGGAAAGGTTCAGGAACTGTCACGGTTCACCGCAAAGGCGTTGAAGTAACGAGCTCAAAAATCATTTCCGAGATAGATTCATTTATCGATTCTCAAAAACAATGGCTGCCAAAAGCCGACTACCGGTTCATTCCTCGCAGTCTGCCCCTGCCCTTTCATCTTCCATTTGGTCAGCTCAAGGTTTCTGTTATCCCCGGTACTAAACGGATCATCGGCTCCAAACGTTTTTCGATGATCTATGAAGTCGACGGCGAAGTAGTCAATAATTTCTCCATACTCGGTCATCTTGAAGCGGTCACCAGGGTGGCGGTGTCCACCATGCACCTCAGCCGTGGCGCTATTATCCGCCCTGCCCAAATCGAAATGAAGGAACGTGATCTTTCCAGGTTGCGCAATCCCGCAACTCACCCGTCACTTCTCATTGGAAAAAAACTGAATCGTACCATACGAGCAGATTCAGTGATCGATATCTCAAATGTAGTTTCTCTGCCCATGGTTCAAAAAGGTGAATTTGTAAAAATCATTCTTGATCGTTCCGGACTCCAGTTGACCGCCACCGGTGTTGCACGGTCAAACGGCCGGAAAAACCAGGTGATCAGGGTGAAAAATATCAGCTCCCAAAAAGATATTTTCGGCAGGGTCACCGCTCCGGGCATCGTAGAGGTCAGGATCTGACATGAAAAAGACACTTATCTTAATTACTGCACTACTGCTCTGCAGCTGCGCAAAGGATGAATCGCTCATCGTTGATATCCCCCAGCCCCTTGAAGAGATCAAAACCCAAAGGGATAAGATGCCTACAAAAGGTTCCCTCTGGCCCGGTGAGCAGCACTCCCTGTTTGCCGACCACAAGGCAAGAACCATCGGTGATATTGTCACCATCACCATCGCCGAGACCGCCTCAGCCTCCAAGGAGGCGTCCACTGATACCGCAAGGACATCCTCCATGCAGGCCGGTGTTCCCCACCTGTTCGGCATAGAAAACTCCTCAATTGTTACCCACAACCCAAAGATGGACATCAGCAACCTGGTTGAGGCCAATTTCACCAACTCATTTCAGGGATCCGGCAAGACCGTGCGCAAAGAAGATCTCGCAGCCTCACTGACCACCCAGGTGGTGGACGTCTATCCAAATGGAAATCTTAAATTACGCGGCGGAAAAGAGGTCCAGGTCAACAGCGAGGTCCAGGTTATTTATCTCACAGGTATCGTCAGACCTGTAGATATCCTTGCCAATAATACGGTTGATTCAAAACATGTTCTCAATGCCAGGATCTCCTACACCGGCAAGGGAGCCATCACCGACAAGCAGAAGGCTGGCTGGCTGATGCGCGTCCTTGATAATGTTTGGCCATTCTAGAGGAATATGATGAAGAGGCAGCAGATAATCACTGTAATCATAGCCGCACTGTGCACTTTTATCTTTTTCGCAAATACAGCATCCGCCGCCCGGATCAAGGACATTGCCCGCATCAACGGTGTGCGTGACAACCAGTTGATCGGTTACGGATTGATTACCGGTCTCAACGGCACCGGAGATGACCTGAAAAAAGTCCTCTTTACCCGCCAGGCACTCTACAACATGCTGATCCGGCAGGGCATCACGGTAAATCCCAAAGAATTTGAAAACATCAAGGTCAAAAACGTGGCCGCCGTCATGGTCACAGCCTCTCTTCCGCCCTTTGCTAAACCGGGCTCCACCATTGATGTCCAGGTTTCCTCAATCGGTGACGCGAAAAGCCTGGCCGGCGGCTCCCTGATTATGACACCGCTGCGTGGAGCCGATGGAAACATCTACGCCATTGCCCAGGGCCCGCTTGCCATTGGTGCCTTTTCCTATGGAGGCAAAGCGGCAAAAGCGCAGAAAAACCATCCCACTGTTGGACGTGTAGCAAATGGTGCCCTCATCGAAAGACAGGTTCCGGTGGACATTGATGACGATGGGGCTATTACTTATCGACTCCACGACGCTGATTTCACAACCGCGTCCAACATGTGTCAGACCATCAACAGCAGGTTCGGGCCGGGGACTGCGATTCCTCTCGACTCAGCTACAATCCGGGTCTTGATTCCAAAAGAAATGGAGGACAGCACTGTCCAGTTTGTTTCAGCGATGGAGGGACTCAATGTCTCCACAGATATCAATGCCCGGGTAGTTGTCAACGAACGGACCGGGACCATCGTCATGGGCCGGGATGTGCGTCTCGAAACTGTTGCCGTTTCACATGGCAATCTTTCACTGATCATTCAGGAAACCACTGACGTTGTCCAGCCCAATCCTCTGGCAGCAGGAAGGACCGCACTTGCGCCGCAAACCGATATTGACGTCGTTGAGGACGAAGGTGAATTCATGGTGGTTGAAGAAGGCGTATCAATCGGCGAGGTGGCCAATGCACTCAATGCCATTGGAGCCACACCCAGAGACCTCATCGCCATTTTTCAGGCGATCAAAGCAGCCGGTGCCATGAAAGGCGAACTGATTATCTTATAAAAGGACCAGCAGATGAAACTGTCTATTGATTTTCGCACCGTATCCTCCACAACACAGTCACCAGGCCTCTCCGCTGTCGACAGGCAGAATAACCTTGAATCTCTGCGTCAGTCATGTCGTGAATTTGAGGCAATATATGTAGCACAGATGTATAAGGCCATGCGCAACACGATCCCGCAAAGCGGTCTCTTTGAAAAGGATATGGCCAGTGAGCTGTATAAGGAGATGCTGGATATGGAGATGGCCAGGCAAACCGCAGAAGGCGATGGAACAGGTATTGGTGAGGCAATGTACCGTCAACTCACCGACCACAATCAGACAGGCGATATCCACGAAGAGTAGGAAACAGTTCCGTTTGTAAAATTAACCCTTTTTGCTGCCCTTCACTAAAATCTGAGCCGATTTCCTCCTGCGCCTGACACCTCCCTCCCCTTTTCTGACTTTCTTCTAAACTTCACCCTGCAGACTGTCGATATAAAGTACAACCGGAACAGAACCGGATTGAAATGATGAAAGGATTCATCAGGACCTGGGCAAGGAGGCAAAAAAATGGCAAATGCAATCAGTGAACTGGCACATATCAATCCACATGCTCTTCGACAGCACAATAACAAACATCTGCAACAGGCAGAAAATGGATTACCATCCGAAGGGACAACAGCCGGTAATATATACAATGACGCAAACTTCGATCAGGTTACAATCGATTACAAGGTGGAGGCTTCAGTGACATACTCAAGTTCACTGACCGTCGACCGTACAGCAGATACCGCTTATGCCCTGCTGAGGGGACTGGTTGTCGATACACTGAGAGAACAGGGGATCGAATTTCAAATCCAAACCGGTGACAAAGAGATCGATATCAGCCAGCTGAGCCCGGAAAAGGCTCAAGAGCTCATTGCCGAAGAGGGCTATTTTGGTGTAGAACAAACATCAGAACGTATCGTCGATTTCGCCATCGGATTGGCTGGAAATGATCGTGGCCGGCTGGACGTTATCAGAGAAGGTGTCGAAAAGGGTTTTAACGATGCCCTTGAGGCCTTTGGCGGCTGGCTGCCCGATATTTCCTATGAAACCTACGATGCCGTAATGGCCAAGCTTGATGACTGGGCCTCAGGGGCTGAGGCCGCCAGTGAGGCCGCTTAATAACATGTGATCCAAGGGGGACACGAGATGAGTATTAAATTTTATGGAGTAGGCGGCGTCGGCCAGATTGGAAACGTCCGCAAGAGCAGTACTGCCAAGCCTGCCGACAAGACAGGTTCCGGACAGGAAAAAGATCAGGTTCAATTTTCTTCAGTGCTGAAGGACGTGAATCAGGCCAAGGCCACCGACGAGACCACCGAAAATGCCAGGGCCGACCGGGTACAGGAACTGAAAGCGCAGGTCCAGAACGGCTCCTATCAGCCGGATCTGAACAAAGTCGCCTCAAACCTTCTGCAGTTTCTGATGGAGGAAAAGTAGGCATGAACGCCGGAACCACCCATGATTACCTGGTTCGTCTTCGTGATGTAATCATCAAAGAACGCGAATCGGCAATCAAGCTTGACCTTGCAGCCCTGGCAGATGCCATGGAGGAAAAGGAAGAGCTGGTCAGGGTTCTGGCTCACGTCAAGGATGTTCCACCTGAAGATACTGATATTGCCGCACAGGTTCGTGACGAAAACCGCCGCAACGCTTATCTGTTCAAGGCGACCCTGGGCTGGATCAAAGAGACCATGGAGTTCTTCGGTAAAAACACGGTGACCTCGACCTACTCTTCCTCGGCTGATACGGTGGCAAACCAGGTTAACGGCAGATTACTGTCAGGGAGAGTTTGATATGGCAGGACTGTTCACTGCACTCAATTCCGGCAAAACCGCCCTGACCGTTAATCAAAAATCCATCGAAGTCATCGGCAACAACATCTCCAATGTAAATACCGAAGGATATTCCAGACAGAGAGCCGAGTTATCCCCCTACCCGGCCATGAACTTTGGTGATTTTTTTATTGGACAGGGTGTTATCGTATCAAATGTACGCCGTGATCACGACGTCTTTGTCACCAATCAGCTTCAGGAAAAATCCATTGAATTCGGCCTCCAGAGCGGTCAAACCAACGGACTGGCAGAACTTGAACGCATATTCAACATCTCAGAGGAAAACCTCTCAACCGAGATAGATCGTTTTTTTGACTCCTGGCAGGAGCTCACCGCCAACCCAGCCGGTCTTGTGGAACGTGACATTGTAATCCAGCGCGGTGAGCTGCTCGCCGAAAAATTCCATAACACGGTTAACGATCTCGCAAAAGTTAAAGATAATATCAACGACTCAATCATTTCCAAGGTTGATGCAATCAACTCGAAAATTTCTGAAATTGCTGAGCTTAATACCAGAATTTTCAACATCGAAATCCAGGGCCAGACGGCCAACAGTGCCCGGGACCGTCGTGACATGCTGGCCAGGGAACTTGCCACAACACTCGGTATCCAGTCGTATCCCGACTCCAAGGGAATGCTGGCCGTACAATTGCCCGGCGGTCTCCCCCTTGTACAGGGAACCGAGGCCATGTCTCTTGAGGCGCGGACCACAGGGACCGACCTTGATCTCGTACTCCATGCCGGAGGCACTGAACGCACCCTCGGACTCCATAACCTGGGCGGTGAATTTGAAGGGCTGGTCCATATCCGCGACGTTTTGATCCCCGATGTCAAAAATGATATCGACCGGCTTGCCTGGGAACTCAGCGGCGCCGTCAACGCCCAGCACTATGTTGGCGCCGGACTTGACTCCGTTACAAACAGAAACTTCTTCACCATCAACCAGTCGCCGGTGGTTCCTCCCCCGCCTCCACCGCCTGATCCATGGGTTGATGCAGCAAGAAATATCTCTGTTTCACTGACTGACTCAAGCCACGTTGCAGCTGCTGCCGCCCCGACGCCACCTGCACAGGTCGGCCCGGGAGATAATCGCAACGCCTTGATCCTTGCCAACCTCGACGACTCTTTTCTGATCAACGGTGCTGATACCTTTAACGCCTATTACGGCAAGACAACGGCCAAAGTGGGTATTGAGGCCAACCAGAACCAGCTGGCGCTTGGCGGAGCCGAGGACGCCATGAATCAACTGCAGAACCTGCGCGATGGATTTGCAGGCGTCTCCCTCGAAGAAGAGATGATCAACCTTATCCAGTACCAGAGAGGTTTTGAGTCATCAGCCAAGTTCCTCTCAACCGTCGATGAAATGATGGTTTCTCTCATGGGGATTAAACGATAGTTAAGGAGCAGCAGGTATGAAAACCACTGAAGGGACTACCTATCGGATGCTGCAGACCAACCTCAGCCGGATCACCAACCAGCTTGAGGATCTCAGGATTCAGGGAGCAACCGGTATCAAGCTGGCCAAACCGTCAGATGATCCGGCAGCCATTCGGCCGGTGCTTACCACCCGCTCACAGATCATGCATACCGACCGCTACCTTGAGACCATGGGCATCTCCCTCGACGTGATGCAGGCAACGGACGGGCATCTCGAACACGTGGAGAATGTACTGCAGAGAGTCAAGGAGATCGCCGTCAATGCGATCAATGGATCCCTGAACAATGAAGACCGTACTGTTCTTGCCAATGAGGTCTCCCACCTCAAACAGGAGCTCCTTGATGCGGCAAACGGTATGGTCGACGGCAAATATATTTTTGCAGGTTATCAGGAAAACACCAAGCCGTTTATCGCAAACCCGAACTATAATCCCGACCCGGCAGTACCGGCTCCACCGCCCTACGATCCCGCCGACTCCACCACATGGCCTTACATCTATCAGGGTGACGCCAATCCAACCCAGCTTGAAATCACACCGGGTGAATTCCTCGAGGTCGATCTCACCGGCAATGATCTTTTTCTGGGGGTCTCAAACTCCAACTGGGTAAACGAAGCCACGGCCGCCACCGGCCAGCCGGAGCCCAATCGCATTGACCTCTTCAGTGTCCTCACACTGACCGAAGAGGCCATCAGAACCAACAACCTCGACGACCCGAATCCGCCGCCAAGTGGTCGAGGCCTGCAGCAGCAGCTGACCAATCTTGAGACTGCCGCAAACCAGGAGAGAAGACTCCGCAGCCAGCTCGGCAACCGTGCCCGCCGGGTTGAAACCGCCATGCTGCACCAGACAGATGTCCGTATCGATCTCAAACAAATCCTTTCTCGTTACGAAGATGCCGACGCCATAGAAACCTTCAATGAAATCATCAAACAGGAAACTGCGTTTCAGGCAGCATTGAATATTACATCCAAGGTGGCAAAGATTTCCATTCTTGATTTCATATAGCAAAAATGAGAGTGGATTGTTTACTCAAGTTCTCTGTTATTAATAACTTTTGAATTACAGGATACCTTGAAAAATTAGCGATTTCGTTCCAGTGAAAGAGCAACTTTTCAAGATGGCCTACAGCCTACGGAGCAATTCATGCTGGTACTGACCAGAAAAACCGGTGACGGTATCGTTATTGGCGATGATGTCATCATTAAAGTCATTGAGATAAAAAGCGGCGGGATCAGGTTGGGAATAGATGCACCAAAGGACATGAAAATTTACCGACAGGAAATATATGAGCAGATCAGCCGGGAAAACATTGAGGCTGCCCACTGGGATCCCACTGATCTTGACTCACTGACTGAAACCTTTTCAAAAAAGAAGAAATAGGGATATGAGAACTATACAGACTCGTTTTGGTGAAGTTGAGTATGATCCTGGTAATCTCCTCCATTTTCCGGCGGGCATGATCGGTTTTCCAACACTCCATAACTTTGTTGTCATGCCCAACAAAAAAACCGGACCATTGTTCTGGATCCAGTCCGTAGACGACCCTGACATCGCCTTTGTCCTCACCGATCCAACCAATTTTTTTCTCACCTACAAGGTCGTGCCCGATGAGGCGGAGAAATCCCACCTTCGTATCGACAGCAAAGATGACTGTTTCATCCTCTCGGTTGTGACAGTGCCGCCGGATAAAAAAATTACATTGAACCTCCAGGCTCCGATTCTCTACTCGCCTAAAACCAACAGGGCCATGCAGGTCATATTGGAAGAAAACGGCTACTCCACAAAAACCCCTTTGCCGGAGTAAATCGTCCGACAGTTTTTTTCCACCTCAAAACCGGCTTCGACTATACAGGAACAGGTTTTCGTTGAAATCAAACAATTCCAATATGTTGCTTGGATATGCTGCACTAACCCAACCTTCCACAAACTGATTTTTAAAATTGACATGATTAAGTTTTACCACACTCATTCATTCAATGTGGGCCACGAGAGTTTATTTGTTTCCCGACATCCCGGATAATATTTTAAGTTGCTGACTGGCTCGTATATAATGGGGGTAACCTTCAGTTCAGGCAAAATCACCACCTACCGGAATGGCAAAATCAATACACACAGAACCCGCCAGGGTATACTCCATTGCACAACGGCTGACCTTTTTTCTGACATTGGCCATTGTGACAGTATCCTCGGCAACGCTTGGGGGAAGCTATTATCTCTCTGTTCTGAAAGCCAGACAGAGTCTTGAAAGAAAAGCACAGAATCTCACAACATATCTCACTGGCAGCCTTGCCGTTCCACTCTGGAATATTAATGACAGTGCTGTCCGGGTCATCGGCAGCACCATTGCCCAGGAGGAAAATGTTTATCAGGTTGAAATTTTTGACTTCTCAAGAAATAAACCAATTTATTTCCTCCATAAAAAAAACACCACTGACATCATCGCCAAAAAAGGAACAATCCACTACGGAAACCAGGCCATAGGAGAGGTTCTTATCGGTTTTTCAACCTCTGCCTACGAAAATGACCTGAAAGAAACTTTCGCCATCTCGCTGATGAGCCTGCTGCTGGTGATCATTTCCGTTATAAGCGTCAGTTTTCTTCTTATCCGATTTTTTCTTAAAAGACCGTTCAACCAACTGACTGAAATGGTTAGCGCCTATTCACAAGGCGACTATGCTCCACCTCCCTCTCCTATCTTATATTCAGAGTTTCTACCTTTTAAAAATGTTCTGGAGCAGATGGGCAGCAAAATCACTACCCAGTTGGAAGAGCTCCAGATGCTGAATGAACGCCTTGAAATAAGAGTTCAGAAACGCACCAGGTCACTTGAGCAAACCAATCTCGAGCTGCAGCAGGCCAAAGAAGACGCCGAAGCGTCCAACAAGGCCAAATCTATCTTCCTTGCCAATATGTCCCACGAATTGCGCACTCCTCTCAATGCAATCCTCGGATACGCCCAGATATTTAAAAAAAATACAGCGCTCAACAGTTCTGTACAGGAAGGTGCCTCCACCATAATCAGAAGTGGTCAATATCTGCTGAAGTTGATCAATGACATTTTAGATATGTCCCAGGTTGAGGCCGGTAAAATCAACATGCAGCTGGACATGATACTCCTCAATGAATTTATCGATCACATTGGTGCCAATATCAGGCCGCACTGCCAAACCAAGAAACTAACCCTTGAGATAGAAAGAGATCCCGCCCTGCCGCTATATATACAGACAGATGAGGTCCGGTTGCAGCAGATTCTTCTCAACCTGCTGGGAAATGCTGTCAAATTCACGGATCAGGGAACCATCACCCTGCGAATCAAAACCAGGCCCCGTAGCGGAGACAGCGACCAGACCTTCCTCTTTGAAATTGAAGATACCGGTATCGGGATTTCCGCCCAGCATCAGAAGACAATTTTTTTACCTTTTGAACAGGTAGAGATAAAAAGACGGGGAGAGGGAACCGGCCTTGGACTGTCAATCACCAAAAAGCTTGTGGATATGCTCGGCGGTACCCTGCGTGTCAAAAGTTCCCCCGGTCAGGGCACCACGTTTCTTGTCACCCTGTCGTTTCCCATCATTGGTGGAGGTGAGGATCTTTCGATAAAACAAAACGCAGGCAGAGAAAAATATGTCGGAAGGCCGTGCACAATCCTTGTCATTGATGATTCTGCAGAAGACAGAAAATTATTATCTCATATCCTGTCCGAGGCCGGTTTTGACGTTGTCCAGGCAGAAAGCGGCAGCCAGGCTGTGACTATTGCCCATGAAAGAAATTTTGACCTTGTCCTCCTGAGCCTCCTCATGCCTGATATGGATGGCATAGAAACTACTCTAAAGCTCCGTCAAATTGCAGGACTTGAACAAAAAACATTTGTCGCTGTTTCAGCATACGCAGATAATGAAACCCGAATGAAATGCCTCGAGGAAGGCTGCTGCGACCATTTCCTGTCCAAACCGATCAATATTGAAGAGTTGATCTATATTTTAAAACAGGAGTGGCCAGATGACTGGGAAATTGAGAATCATTCCGTCGCCCCTCCCACCGAACCCTTTTCAATACTCTCGACTGAGCAATTGGCAGAGCTTAAAAAACTTGTCAAATACGGACATATGGGGAAAATCGACAAATGGGCCACTGAACTTTCAGCACAAGATTCGGTCCATGACAAACTTGCCGGCTACCTGAAGAAACTCACCAGAAACTACAGGGAGCAGGAACTGGAGGCTCTGATAATGAACCTCACAAAACAACAGATGAAATCATGATAAAGAACAAATCCACCTACAAGACAACTATTCTCCTCATCGATGATAAACCTGAAAATCTTGCTGTTCTGGTCGAGTACCTTGAGAGTTCAGATTTTGAAGTGGTCGTTTCACAATCTGGAGAAAGCGGCCTGACCAGGGCGGATTATGTCAGGCCGGACCTGATACTCCTTGATGTCATGATGCCGGGTATAGACGGGTTTGAGACCTGCCGCCGGCTCAAAAAAAGCAAAGAGACCAGTGACATACCGGTAATTTTCATGACCGCCCTCACCTCAATAGATGATACGGTCCAGGGGTTCAAGGCCGGAGGGGTTGATTATATCACTAAACCGGTTCATCTGAGAGAGGCTCTTGCCCGGATCAAAACTCACGTGAAGATATGTCAGCTGCAAAACGATCTTCGCCAAAGCGAGGAACAGTGCCGTAATCTTGCGGATGCGGCTTTTGAAGGAATTGTCATCATTGAAGGTGAACTCATCATTAATGCAAACCAGGCACTCTTGGATCTCTTCGGTTACACCATTGCTGAACTCCTCGGCAAATCACCCATTGATTTTGTTGCCCCCAAAGATCGTGAGATGGTCAAGAATAAAGTAGCTTCCAAAGTAGAAGAGCCTTATGAAACACAATGTATCAGAAAAGACGGAACGTTCTTCCCTGTGGAGGTGCAGGCCCGCATGTTTTTATACAATGGCCGGGAACGCAGGGCTTCAGCAATTCGGGATCTCACTGAAAAGAAACGTGCTGAAGAAGAGATCAAGGCGCTGAAAGGCATCCTGCCATTTTGTTCATATTGTAAAAAAATCAGGGATGACAAGGGGTATTGGGAACAGATCGAAGTGTATGTTCATAAATACTCGGATGCGGATATAAGCCACAGTGTCTGCCCCGATTGCGCAAAACAATATTTCCCGGATGAGTACGAGGAGTTTTTCAAGTCGGAATAAAAAACCTCAACCCCAATGATTTTACATGCAGGACAACTGAGAGCAAAATGATTAAGAGTAAACAACCACCTACTTAAAGTTTATTGGGTTTTGAATCGCGGACTGAAAAGTCCTGCGATACCGACAGACTGGCGCTGTCGTTTTTTTAAAAACAAACCACAGAATATTGTACAGATAAGTACAGACTCCGGGAACTACCGAAAGTCAAAGGACGAAATTATCTGAGGTGCCCCAACAACGTGTTGTGGCCAACGAGATCTTTCATCACTTCGTCATTCGACATTCCTTGTTCGATATTCGATATTCACTGTTAAAGGCAACCGCTAACCGAAAGCTCTCCGCCTCAAAGACGGAGATTTTAACCTTTTACTGGAACAATAAAATGAGAAAACTAATGCCAGCATGCCTCCCCATACTCTTTAAAGGATTCTGAGATGTACGCTTCCACCTCATCTTCAGCCATTCTGCTCACTCCCGCCAGAAGCGGCAGTTACGGCTCGGTGTCCAGCCAGACGACCGGAGTCACCGGGCCGGACCCTGTGGAAGATGACTCCAGATCCATAGTTTTTGCGGTCAGCCCAGTGGAAAACAGGGTTGAGACCAGTAACCATCCCCCTCCTGCTGTTGATCTGAGACAGTCAGCAGTGCATGAACGTCACTTATCCACACCTTTGCTCACTGAACCACCCCAAACCTTACAACAAAATTTTGAGCTGGTGACAAGCACCTACTCTGAAGTTATGGACCTCATCGAACAGAAGGACCAGGGCGTGCTGAGATTACGAGCCTGATTTTCACAGCTTTATACAGATTCATACCTTGACGGTAAAACATCTTTCGTCAGCAGGTCAGAGGCAACATACCGCCAACGCCCCACAACCAATTGTTATTTCATTGTATTCTTATTCACTTTTCTACTAAAGAAAACCCGTCTGACTGACGACAAGTGTATTAACTGCGAGGAATTGAGAGTTTTTACATTACGTTTGTGAACGATTGAAAATGACGCCAAATGCCCTTTTCAAGGAGGATACTCAATGGCACTTACAATCAACACAAACGTTGCCTCTTTAAATGCCCAGCGCAACCTGAGTCATACGCAGAAAGGACTCAACACCGCGATGGAGAGGCTGTCCTCAGGACTTCGCATCAACTCCGCTAAAGACGACGCCGCCGGTCTTGCAATCTCTGACCGGATGACTTCCCAGATTCGTGGTCTCAACCAGGCCACCAGAAATGCCAACGACGGAATCTCTCTCGCCCAGACAGCCGAGGGTGCCATGCAGGAATCAACCAATATCCTGCAGCGTATCCGCGAACTCGCTGTCCAGTCAGCCAATGCCACCAACTCCGCTGCCGACCGCGCCGCCCTGCAGGCCGAGGTGAACCAGCTCAAAAGCGAGATGAACCGTATCGCTAATTCGACAACTTTTAACGGGTTGAAGATCATTGACGGCACCTTTGTTTCACAGCAGTTCCAGGTTGGGCCAAACGCCAACGAAACCATCGGTGTCTCAATCTCCTCAATGCTCGCTGATGACCTCGGTCGTTACTATATAGATGGAATCAACACCAATGCCAATCAGGGCACAGGTGCCGCCGCGGTCGCTTTCACCGATGAAGTTGCGACAAACACTATCGGTGTCCAGGATTTGACAATCACCGGCAGTAAAGGAGAAAGCACGGTCTCGGTCCTTGCCGGTTCAACGGCCTTTGACATAGCCGCAGCCGTTACAAATGTATCATCGAGCACAGGAGTCACGGCCGATGCACGAACCACCACTGAGCTGTCAGGACTTTCCGCAGACGGTGTGGTCACGTTAACTCTTGGCAGTGGCGGCAACACAGCCACCATCTCAGCAAGTGTCACCCAGCTTGACCTTGGAAAACTCGCCACCGTCATCAATGATCAGAGCGGCGTTACAGGAGTAACGGCTACTGTCAATGCCGGAACCATCAACTTGATTCAGGCAGACGGCAAGGATATCATCATCACAGATTTTGATCACAGTACCGCCGCCTCCACCATCAACGTTGTATCTCCTGATGGAAATTCGTTACCTCTCACCCAGGGCGGAAACGACTCCACACGTATTTCAGGTACCATTGAATTCAGCTCACAGGATTCATATACGGTTTCTTCTTCCGCCGATCCCGCAGCTGGTGGAAGTATCCTCAACACCGCTGCAGCAACCAATGAAATAGCACTGTTTCAAGAGGTTACCCTCATCGACATCAGTGACATCGCCGGAGCCAATGACGCTCTGAAAATCACCGATGCCGCTCTTGGTAAAATCGATGCCCAGCGTGGAGATCTTGGCGCCCTGATGAATCGTTTTGAGTCCACCATTTCCAACCTGATGAATGTCGCTGAAAACCTGACGGCTGCCAGATCCCGAATCAGAGATGCTGACATCGCCCAGGAAACTTCCGTGATGACACAGAGAAACATACTTCAACAGGCCGGCGTCTCCATCCTCACCCAGGCCAACCAGACACCGCAACTGGCACTTCAGCTCCTGCAGGGATAGTTGGCTGCCTGTACCAGTATCTCTTCCCCTCAAATGTGCGGATTATTTTTGCAGAACTTAAAAATAATCCGCACATTTTTTTCCTCTCATATCGATGATCCAAAAAACTGGACAGATAAACTGCCGGTCTCAATAGGCAAACAAACCGTTAGGAAAATATCCTGAAAAGACCGTTTCCCCTTAAGTTTAAAGGGATAGTGGCCGATAATACTATTAGAAACAAAAAAACTACAACCCACAGGAGGTGCCCCAACAAGCAAAAAATCAGTACAGGAAGAAAGTTTTTAAAAGGGCAAGGATGCCCGCCTAACCCAAAAACGAATATTCAAGGAGGAATATCATGGGTCTGACTATTAACACAAACGTAATGTCTCTCAACGCTCAGCGTAACCTGGGCAAATCTCAAGGCGCTCTGGCAAAATCAATGACACGTCTGTCCTCTGGACTTCGTATCAATTCTGCCAAAGACGACGCGGCAGGACTGGCCATTTCAGACCGTATGACCTCGCAGATCCGTGGTCTGAATCAAGCAGTTCGTAATGCAAATGATGGTATTTCTCTGGCGCAAACCGCTGAAGGTGCCATGCAGGAATCAACTAACATTTTACAGCGTATGCGTGAACTTGCTGTCCAATCAGCAAATGATACCAATACCAGTAGTGATCGATCCTCCCTTCAGGCTGAGGTAAATCAGCTTATTTCTGAACTTGATCGTATTGCCACCACCACCTCATTTAACGGCCAGAGACTGCTCGACGGAACATTTTCCGGAGCCGTCTTCCAGGTTGGCTACAACGCCGGTGAGACCATTGAATTTGGTATTGCCAGTGCAAAATCATCTTCTGTCGGTTCAATTGCAGAAGGTACTGGAACAACCGTTGCCGACGCCACAGCTGCCGACATCACCATAGCCCTTGGTGGTGGAGTTGCTCAATCCGTCTCATCAAGTGCTGACTATGTCACCAGTGTCAGCGGCCAGGATGCAGTTTCTGCCTTTGCCAAAACTGCTGCCATTAATGATGCCGGTATTGCAGGGCTTACAGCTACCGCCGAAACCTCAGTTGTTTCTACTGTAGGTACCATTGGCGGCACCGCCCTGGACACCTACGACCTGGATATCAACGGTGTATCCATCTATAGCGGTGTTGATGTAGCCGGAGGATTAACCAATGCCGAACTCCGTGATGCCATTAATGCAAACAGTGCAGACACCGGTGTCATTGCCAGCCTCAGCGGTGGTGATATGACCCTGACAGCAGCCGATGGCCGGAACATCACGGTAACTGAAGCTGGAACAGGTTTTGTTGTTGGCACAGATGGTCTTGCAGCTGATGCTGATATCACCTCCGGCACTGCCGTTCGAGGTACCATCAGCCTGTCAGCAACAGAGTCCATCGTCATTGGCGGAACCCAGGCCAATATTGGTTTCACCGCTGCCGGTGTAGCTAAAGACACCGATGGAATCGATGACGTGGACATCAGCACCCGAGCGGGCGCCGACACTGCCATGCTGCGTATCGATGCTGCCATTGCCAGCCTTGACTCCAGCCGTGGCGACCTTGGTGCGGTTCAAAATCGTTTTGAATCAACCATTGCCAACCTGCAGAACATTTCAGAAAACGTTTCTGCGGCACGGTCTCGAATTCTTGATGCCGATATCGCCCAGGAGACTTCTGCGATGACGAAGAACAACATCCTGCAGCAGGCCGGTGTCTCGATTCTTGCCCAGGCAAATCAGGCCCCGCAACTGGCTCTGTCCCTGCTTGGCTAACCCTCTATATTCAACCCGGGGTCCGGCTTTTGCCGGGCCCCGGCAAAATTCTGAACTCTATGGAGGCGAATCATGAACGTTAATCCAGTTAGCTCGGCAGTCACACCATCGAAAGGTTCTACTCCTGCCGAGAAAATCGACCATGTGAGGCTGCAGGAAGTTGAAGATCCTGAAGAATTTGCCTCATCAGCTTCTTCGCCAAAAATACAACCTGAAGAGCTCCTTAAGCAAATCAAAGCGCTTACCGATGAAGGACTATACTCGGTGCGTTTTGAAAATGACGACCTGCACAATCTTGTGGTGAAAGTCGTTGACCGTGATACCGATGAGGTCATTCGACAGATCCCCACCGAAGAACTCATGGAACTGACCAGGCACCTCAAGGAGCTCACTGGCAACTTTGTAGATACGATGCGTTAGTTTTTCCAGGAAATAACTTTATACGGGAAATGATATGTCTATAACTTTCGGCGGACTTGCAAGCGGTATGGATACCGCGTCTATCGTTGACAGCCTGATAGACCTTGAACGTGCTCCCATAACCCGCCTGCAGACTGACAAGGCCTGGTTATCAAACAGAGTTGCCGCCTTTCAGGAATTTGACGGAAGGCTCCAGTCATTCCTGCAAAAAGCTGAGCAACTGGGCGATCTTGATCAGTATCTGCAAAAAAGCTCCTCCAGCTCTTCGGATGATTTCTTTTCCACAACCGTCACCTCCGATGCCCTGGCAGGAGTTAACTATGGTGTGGAAGTAAAATCGCTGGCGCTTGTCCAGAAGAGCCACTCGGACAATGGTTTTTCCTCAAAAACAGACCAAATTTTCAATACCGGCAATCTGCTCCTGACTGTGGATGGGACCGTTCACACCATAGAGATAGGCTCAGAAGAAAACACACTCGTTGGAGTGATGCAGGCAATTAATGATGCGGAACTCGGTGTAACAGCTTCAGTTATAAATGACGGCTCTGACACCAACCCATACAGACTGACCCTTACCGGAGAAAATACAGCGACAACTTTTTCCGTTGACGGCTCAGCGCTGGCAGGCACAGAGTCCTTTGGCAATCTTACCGACTATCAAACGGCTACTGCTGCTGAAATTGTTGTGGACGGTATCACAATTACCAGCAGCTCAAACACCATAGAAGATGCCATTCCAGGGGTTACCCTGGATCTCAACAAGGCGGAAATCGGCACCATCACCCAGGTCAACATCACAAAAGACAACAGTTTAATCAGTGCAAATATAAGTGCTTTTGTTGCCGGCTACAACGAGGCGATTTCCTTTATAACCAGCCAGTCCACCATGGGTGATACCGATGGTGGAATACTTGGTGGGGACTCGGGCCTTAACCACATTAAAGGTCAATTCCAATCAATGCTCACCAACTACACCGACAATGACGGCCCTCTAAAAGCCCTTTCACAACTGGGGCTTGAGACCCAGAAAAACGGTCTCCTCAGTTTAAACAGTTCAACCCTGACAGAAGCCATTGATGAAAATCTGGACAGCCTTGTCTCATTACTTGCCGGTGAAGAAGACGGGAATGGTGGGGTAGCTGCAAGTTTTGAAGAGTACCTTAAAGGTTTAACCAATGCATCCACAGGTATTCTTGCCGGAAGAAAGGAAAACATAAACACCAATATCGAAAGGATCGACGCCAGAATCGAACAGATGGAAAAACGGTTGGTAAAACGAGAGGAAACGCTCCAGAAACAATTTATGGCCATGGAGCAGCTGGTCAGTGTCATGAATTCCCAGTCCTCCTTCCTCACTCAACAGATGACTGCCATCAGCAACCTGTGGAACTATAAAAAATGAACGGATACAACCAGTACCAGAATAACCAGATAGCCACGGCCTCCCGTGAGCAGATCCTGCTTATGCTCTATGACGGTGCAATCCGGTTCTGCAAACAGGCCAAACTTGCCATTTCCAACGATGCCATGGCAGATAAAGGGAAATATATAGGCAAGGCAATGGCCATCATTTCAGAGTTTTCCAATTCACTTGACCACCAGGTAGGCGGTGAAATTGCCGCTAACCTGGACGCTCTGTACAACTATATGCTCAAAGAACTGTCTGACGGCAATGTTAACAACAATCCTGATCGCATTGACACTGTCTGCACCATGCTCTGTGAACTCAGGGCAACATGGGCAGAGGCCATAGAAATTAACAACTATGACAACAAGGAACCATCTCAAGAGCCTCAACAACTTCAGGTCTCCTCCGTATGAAGATAAAAACCATTGACGAACATCTCGACCATGCAAATCTCGCTTACCAGGAGCTTATCGGTATACTGCAGAAACTGACACAGCTCATGCCAACTCTTGGACTTGAGGAAATCAACAACTACTGCGCTCTTGTTGAACGAAAACAAAAAGAACTGATTGCCGAAGAAACGGAGCTTGTTGAACTGTTGAAACTGGCCGACATCGGAGTTCTGTCAAATCCCAGGCTGAAGAGACACCGGCAGCTGCTTGAAAAGACCATCGGCCTCTACGAAATTGTCGCCGAACTTGCAAAGGTGCAGAGGAATTTTCTTAAAAACGAAATCGTAAAACTTCAGCATGGTCGAAACGGTATCGCCGGCTACAGCAGCCATAAGGTCAAGAGCGGTACAACTTTCCAAAACAGGTTGTGAACCGTCTGGATTCTGATACCACCCTGCCTTTTCAACCAATTTTCGGCTCAATATGATTAAAGAGTATCTTGAAAAATTAGTATTTCAGGTCAAAGTCGAGGCACGAGAAAAATTTTACCACAGGCATATAAATGATATCGGAGTCTCCCTGCCGTCGCTTACCTCCGAGTATCAAATTTTTCTCGTGCCTCTATCTTGACGAATATATGAGATATTTTTGTGCCATACCTTGCCGGGCCATGACTTAAATGATAAATTACAAATACTAAATGGAACTATTCAGCGTAAAGCTGGGTGCGTCCCTAAGCAGGGAACTGTAATTGTTCAGCAGGGCCCGCAGTGTGGTCAAACAGGCTGACGAAGCGTACTTGTACTACTCGAGGCGACCTGATCGGCCACAATGTGAGTGCTGCCGGGTAGTTACTAATAAATTTTGTATCCAACCATACTCAGCCAGAGGTTTTCAGTGAGCGAGCATGTCAACTTTCTAAATAGTATCGAAGACAACAAGCCGGTTCGGTGT
>JBDLID010000040.1:0-23792 GCA_039715055.1 Thermodesulfobacteriota bacterium
CGCGGCGACACCAGGATATCGGCCTGACGGAGGTAATGATGCAGGTCGGAGACCGGACGGCGGCCGACAAAGCGGACCCTGTCTGTCAAACCAAGCTCCTCTGTTCTGCGCTGATAGGAAGAGATGTCCCCATCCGCCCCGCCGATAATGACCAGCCGGGCCTTTTCAGTGTCTTCGGCGGCGAGAACAAATGCCTCCAGGAGAAGATCGATGCCCTGGTAACTCTCCAGGTTACCGACATACATGGTGTACACCTTGTCCTCATCCAGGTCGAGCCGGGTGTGTTCAGCTGGTTCGCTGCCGTCATCGGGCGGCAGCAGGGAGACATCCTCCAGAAGACCGACGAGGGCCTCCGGATCATACTCCAGGACCAGCTCCTCAATGGCCCGGCAGACCGGGATGACTCCAGCCGCCTTGCGGATGAGGTTTTTTTCAAGAGAACGAAAAAGCGGCTGAAACGGTTTGAGAAAGAAAAATTTCTCTCCCAGCTGATGGGACAGGGAGGAGTCCATGTCGTAGACAAAGGGTATCATATGAATACGGCCGAAATGGGCAGCGATGAAGGCGGATTCCTCAACGGCATGGATCACGTCAAAGGATTCCTCTGCGAGAATCTTTTTCACCTCTCGGTGGAGCAGGACATCGTATACCAGCTTCTTCCAGGAAAAACCGGGTTTGACCCCTCTTGCCCAGGAGAGTTGAGGAAGCCGGCTGATGGTGCAGTTTTCGATCTGCACATCATCGCCTTCGGGATAGGTCACCAGCCGGATCGTGTGTCCTGCGGCGGAAAGGGTCTCGGCCAGCATCCGTACGGCAATGGGAGTTCCCCTGTTCTGAAAAAACGGGTGCGGGGCAAGGAGCAGGATCTTCATCAATCACCGTCCTCCATATGGACGTGCATCTTCCTGTAATGGTTGATAAGCTCATCAAGCTCGAAGCTCACCCGGTCTTCCGGCCAGTCAAGCTCGTCGGCCATGACCCGGGCCGCCTGCTCAAGACTTTTACGCTCAGGACAGGCGTCGCTGCCAAACCCGCTGCGCCGCAGCACCAGGTCACTCAGGTGAAGAACCATTTCAGAACGAATCATATGGCAAATTTCAGCGCGGCAAAGGGGCGGCTCGCTGCTCACCATTTCTTCTGTGGAGGGTTCTTCGGCCATCAGTTTGTAAATCTCTTCAGCCTCGCGGCCGTAGCGCTTGCGGATATGGGGAAAACTTTTCTCCAGTTCGCCGACCGCCGAACTAACCGGTGCAGCCGACTCTTTACTCTCTTTTTCCTGCCTTGACGGCTGCAGCCCTTTGGCTTTGACGATCTGTTCCAGGTCCCTTGCCACCTGCAGGGCGGTGGTGTACTTCACCCCGCGGATGGAGATCAGGCCGGGTCTGCCATGCTCATCGTGATCGATAATCTCAGAGTGTTTCACCAGCCGGGGATCACGATTCCCCTCACCGGGACCCGGGCTGTGAGCGGGAACAAGACCGGCATGGCTGAACACCACATCGTCTGAAGTGAGTCCGGCGGCTGGATAGATATCATTGATCTCAGCAAGCATCTCGCCGATATCATTTTCTGTGGTGGTAAGGGCTTCCTGTTCAAGCCGGCAGTAGCGATACATGGTGCCGATCATGGTTTTTTTACGCCAGGGCACAAAGAAGAAAAGGCGCTTGCCGCGTTTGACCACGGCATCCTTGTCCACATGTTCGCTGCTGCCCTCGATACCCACTGCATAGTCACCAAAAAAATTACGGTCGACAACGATATTGACCGCCTTGGCCAGGCCGATTTCATCATCTTTGTGACGATCCGCATCGGCCAGCTCCCCCCGCCACGGTCCTCCGCAGTCAACCACCATTTTCGCCCTGACGGTGAAACGTTCATCAAGGCAGCTGTCCCGCACCTTCACCTGGTAGCCTGCAGATCCGCTGTCCGGCTCAAGCAGCTCCTCAACCTCTGCGTAATTGATCGCCGCTGCGCCGGCCCGGACCGCCTCTTTAATCATGACAAGCACCATTCGCTCACTGTCCTCGACAAGGCCGTCATACCAGAGTGCGGCGCCGCTGATGTTCTGCTGATCAAGGCCTGTGAGGATCTGTGCGGCCTGCCTCTTGCCGATAATGCGGCCGCGGCCGAGATGTTTATCTACCGGCAGCCCCTGATTCCGGTCAAAACTGATCAGGTCATTGACGAAAAAAGCCGTCCCCATAAGCGGACGGCTTTTAAGACCCATACCCTGGGTCGCCATAAGGCAGGGCAGCGGTTTTACCAGGTGGGGTGCCAGCTGCATGAATTCACGGCGGGCACGGATGGATTCACGCATCCTTTTAAAATCACCATGCTGAAGATAGCGGAGTCCGCCGTGGAGAATCTTGAGGCTGTTGGCCGAGGTGGCGGAACAAAAATCCCCCTTTTCAACAAGGACCACGTCATATCCGCTTTTCGCCAGCCGTCGTACGACAGCAGCGCCGTGGACGCCGCCGCCGATGACAACAAGGTCAAAAAGATGATTTTTCAATCTGTTGGTATCCCGCTTCATAGCCACAAAAAGACTTTATTTGGTGGTGCCTGTCAACTGGCAAACCTCCCTTAATTTCGCTAACAGTTCTTTGATTTTTACACAAAAATCGACTAAGTTCCATCGACCTTATGATTACCGTAAATAAAGGCATCCCCAATAGTCCGTTGGCCAAGACTGCAAAAGAAAAAAACAACCCCGTTGACGAGAGTCATGCCGACCCCTCAATCCATTGACCCCGCCCTGCTCTTTGACGCAGACGCCCCCACTTCAAACCGTGTGATCGTCGATGTGCGCAGCCCGTCCGAATTCAGCCAGGGCCATATTCCCGGCAGTATCAACATCGCCCTGTTCGATGACGATGAACGAGCCGCAGTGGGTACCCTTTACAAACAGAGAAGCAGAGAGGCGGCCATTGAAAAAGGACTGGAGTTTATCGGTCCGCGGCTTGCTGAACTGGTGCGCTCCTTCAAGGCAGCGGCCAGCTCAAAGGAGTTGCTCATCTATTGCTGGCGGGGCGGCATGCGCAGTGAATCAGTAGCCTGGCTCCTGGAGCTTGCCGGGCTTGATGTTGTACGTCTTCAGGGCGGCTACAAAGGCTATCGAAAATTCATCCGCTGTTCCTTTTCAAAACCTGCGAGAATGCTGATCCTCGGCGGCCATACCGGAAGCGGCAAGACAGCGCTTATCCTTGCCGTGGCAGAGCTGGGCCTGCAGGTCATTGATCTGGAAGGACTGGCCAATCACAAGGGCTCTGCCTTCGGCCACATCGATGAGCAGCCCCAGGTGAGCAGTGAGCAATTTGAAAATGATCTGGCAAAGGTCTGGCTCGGGTTCGATCACACTCAGACGATCCTCATTGAAAACGAGAGCCGGATGATCGGCACCATCCACCTGCCGGAACCATTCTGGCTGCAGATGCGCACGGCTCCCCTGCTCTCGGTGGACTGCCCCCGGGAAGCCCGGGTGGCAAGACTCGTTGAAGATTACGGTACCAGCCGCAAAGAGGACCTGCTGGGGGCGGTCAGCCGGGTTGAGAAAAAATTTGACACTGCACAGCTGGCAGATATCTATGACAACATTCGTCAGGGAGAACTGGCGCCGGCCTGCCATATTCTTCTTCAATACTATGACCGATGTTATCAAAACGGAATCGATCGCCGGGAGCTTTCCGCCCATCATCATATCGCCATCAACGGATTCGATCTTGCAGCGGACAGTCGCAAGCTGCTCGACTTCATCCGCGGCCTTGAGCCCCTGCCTTCTGTTGACAAACTCTGAAAACTATTTTTTCAATAGTTTCAAAAAGAGCAATAGTCTAATCTGATCTTGAAAACCGGCCCAATGGGCCGGGGAGACATCGTTGACTGTAAGATCATTGGCTGGTCTCCGGCTGAGTTTCCATCTTTTGCCAACATTTATTTGCTGCAACTATATGATATTTGCAATCCTGCCTGAGATGAAATAACCTTTCCCTATATGCACAGGTTCATCCTCCCAAATAACCCTGCCGCATAGCTGCTCCGCGGAGAACATACCTGTCTTCTGGCACTCCTCCAACAACAATTTTCCGGACCTCAGCCCCAAGCGAAACACCAAACAAAACCATACGATTCTAAATATTTACAACAATGAAACATTTCCTCCACATCAGTTTCTTTATTATTCTTCTGATCGTTGTAACAAGCGCTGTTTTTCTTTTTGCCGATGTGCAAAAAGAAAAACGGCTGGTAAACGAATTGCGGGGAGATATTATTCCCGGTGCAATCGAAATGAGCGAAATGCAGAACAACCTCAATTCAGTTCCTCAACTCCTCAGCCATCTTAATTTTTCCGACATTACCGGTAATACAAAAGAACAGCTGAAAACAGTTATGATGGCGTTGAAAGAGAAGGGCAGAAGCCATCTGCAACATGAACAACACCAGGGAAAACAGGCAGAAAAGGCGGCGGCAGAACTATTGGCAGGAATAGAGACACTTGATTCTCTTGTCGCCAAAGTTATCCACATGAAAAATTCACAAGTAGATTCCTCGTCCATACAAAAATATAAGCTGGAGATGCTTCATCCCAGGTTTGAAAAATTGAACAACCTTCTTGAACACCATAAAAAAATACACATGGAGGAGTTAGTTGCCGCCCAGAACAGTCGTCAGGCGGCCACAGATTTTCTCGGCAGGACACTGTTGCTGACCGGCATTATTCTGTCAGCTGCCTTGATCTTAATATGGGCCCTGATCGTACGGACGTTTAACCATTTTCAGGTCGAACAGACACAAGCCAGACAACTGCTTCAGGATGGCATGGCAAGGCAACAAAAGGCACAGGAGGAGATGAAACGTCTGGCGGCAGCCATTGACCAGGCATCGGAAACTGTTGTTATTACAGACTCAGAAGGCATCATCCAGTATGTTAATCCGGCCTTTGAAAATCTTACCGGCTATACCCGTGAAGAAGCTATTGGTCTGAATCCCCGTGTCCTTAAAAGCGGTCAACATGATGATGATTTTTATGCTGATATGTGGGATACCCTTCTGCAGGGCGAAGTATGGCATGGTTACCTCATAAACAGAAAAAAGGACGGCTCATTGTTTGAAGAAGAGGCAAGTATCTCTCCTGTTAAAAACAGCGGTGGCCGGATCACCAACTTTGTTGCTGTCAAACGCGATGTGACGCGAGAAGTCTCTCTTGAGAAACAGCTGCAGCAGGCCATAAAAATGGAGGCGATCGGCACCCTGGCCGGAGGTATCGCCCATGATTTCAATAATATTCTTGGAGCAATCCTCGGTTATGCGGAAATTGCCAGGATGGATCTCCCCGAAGCCAGTCACACGGTAAAAAATATCGATCAGGTACTTGCCGCCGGGCAACGGGCCTCAGAACTTGTCAAGCAGATCCTCACCTTCAGCCGTAAAGCCGACCAGCAGAAAAAACCGCTCCGTGTTGATTTAATCGTCAAAGAAGCCTTGCAGTTACTTCGATCTTCTCTCCCCACCACCATAGACGTACAGAGCAATATTGATCAGGAAAGCGGCCTGGTACTTGCCGACCCAACCAGTATTCACCAGATTGTCGTCAATCTCTGCACAAATGCCTCACAGGCTATTGGTCACGAACATGGAAAAGTGGAGGTGACATTAAAACGTGTCAACCTCGAATCTGAACAGGTCGCTGCCAAACCGAAAATACAGGCTGGCCCCTTTATCGTCTTATCTGTCAAGGATAGCGGAGAAGGTATTGAAAAGACCGCGATCACACGGATTTTCGAACCCTATTTTACTACAAAAAGGCAGGGAGAGGGAACAGGCCTCGGGTTGGCAGTCATTCACGGCATTGTTGAGGACTGCCGTGGTTTTATCGATGTGGAAAGTGTACCGGGTAAAGGAACAACATTTGAGGTTTACCTGCCGGCGCTACAGGATGACATCCCCCTAGACACTGATATGGTAAGCAATGCGCCGCTTCCTGCAGGCGATGAAAGAATCCTTTTAGTAGACGATGAACCAACAATCAGCGACATTGGTAAATCAATTCTAGACGGTCTTGGTTACAGTGTTACCGCTGAAACAACGAGCACAGAGGCATTGAAAAAATTCCAGACTACTCCTGATGGTTTTGACCTGTTGATTACAGATCAGACAATGCCTGTTTTATCCGGTGTCGAACTTGCACAGGCCATCTTTGAACTGAAACCGGATTTCCCTGTAATTCTCTGTACAGGATACACCTCTGCTATCTCCAGGAGCGCTGCCAGAAGTATGGGCATTAATAGTTACCTGGTCAAACCGGTTAACACAAGAATACTTGCAGAAACAGTGAGGCGTGTACTTGATGAAAGGTCACCAGTATAGGCCACCCATAGTTTTACTCCCGTACTGAACAGTTTCAGTTTGCTGCCTTGGGATGCATCCAACTTTGCGCTGAATTGTTGAGTGAGCTACCGGGTATCTGCTACAGGAAGCTCGAGACAGACCGTTGTACCAACGCCAGGTGTTGACTCGACATGTACATATCCTTCATGTTGGCTGACAACGGCGGCCACAATCGCCAGACCAAGCCCCATTCCCTTGACAACACTTCTTTTTTTTCCGGAATAATAAGGCTCGAAGATGTGGGACAGATCTTTTTCCTTAATGCCGCAGCCGTCGTCTTGAATAAGGATCCGGACATACTTTCCTTCCCTCTTATCCGCATGCTCCCCTGCATCATATTTAATATTTTTAACACGGACAGCCACTTTCCCCTCATCAGCCATTGCCTCTTTTGCATTCTTAAAAATTTCGCACAAGGCATGGTTCAGCTGGGCAAAATCACCCTGGGGCTGCCAAAGGTCATCCGGCAGGCTGAACATGCAGTTCACATTCGATTCGGCCAGGGCAAAGTTAGAGGTCTCCATGACCAGCCCCCGGATAGAAATCGGTTGCCTGCGAGAGAAGTTAAAGCTGGAAAACAGGAGTAATTTATCAGTCACCTCTTTCGCCTCATTGATACTGTCCTTTGCTTTCTGCAAAAATGCACATGAGGCGTGCTCTTCAGGCAATTTCATAACGGCCAGCTCGATATTACCGAGAATTGCCATGAGAAGATTATTGAAATCATGGGTTATGCCACTGGCCATTACCCCAACCGTTTCCATTTTCTTGATGTGTATAAGAGCCTCCAGGGCTTCCTCACGCTCATGGGCCAGGTGCCATTTTTCAACAAGGGTGGATACTGACTGGTGTATCTCGATAGATTCAAAGGGTTTTTTCAGAATCAGCAGGTTGTCCTTTGGAGAAATTTCTGTGTTGATATCCTGCCATGAATAATCAGAATAGGCGGTGATAATAATATATTGAAGGTCTTCATCCTCCTCCTGTAACTGTTTGATGGTTTCAACGCCATCAAGGCCGGGCGGGATCCGAATATCAACAAAGGCAAGGGCATACGGATTACCCTCAAGCCTGGCCTGACGGACCATGGCAACCCCCTCATCCCCCTGCAGTGCAGAATCAATTTGTATCTTGGGCTGTACTGTTTCAGGGCCGGAACTGCCGGTAATGTCCCCGACCAGTGCGTCGAGCTCGCTGGAATTTACAGACGGCAACAGAATTTTCCTGATGTCATTGCAGATGTCCTGATTATCATCAATAACAAGTATCCGGCTCTTTCTGCTTATTGTCATATCATCCTCTTACCTATGGGTACCTTGAAATACTAATTTTTCAAGATAGCCCTATACTGTTACCGGCAACCGCAGGCGTAAAATTGTCCCCTTCCCTTCCCCCGGACTCTCAGCCGTCAATGTCCCGCCCATCTCCGTGGCCAGGTTGGCACCATTGTGCAGGCCAAAACCATGACCATCCTTTTTGGTACTGAAACCAAAAACAAAAATCTGCTTTAATATCTCATCACTCATCCCCCTGCCGTTATCATCCACTTCCAAAACAACAGTCTGGTCATCAGCAGAGTATAATCGCAGAACCAGACGCCTGTTTTTCGTTTCCATATCCTCAAATGCATCCAGCGCATTACCGATGAGATTGGTGATAACCTGTAAAAGTTTATGCCGTTCACCATCCATGGTCGGAAGGTTCGCATAGTCCCGGGTTACAACAATCCGCCTCTCCGATATTTTTTGTTCAAAAACCAGCAGACACTCTTCAACAATCGCCACCAGGTCAATTGCTTCAATAAAACTGTGGCCTTTTGTACTATCCTGCTGGGTCCGTATAATTTCAGCAACCAGCCGTATATGTTTAAGCTGACGATTTATTTCCTTTGACAGATCTTCCTGCTCTCTGGTCAGCTGCTCTGACAGCTTAATAAAATAGGCGGGCAATTTTTTTCCTCTGGGATCCTGACTGATAAAATCTCCAATATTAGCGGTGTGAAGCTGGATCAAATCAACGATGCCGGGCAGCGTCCTGCTGCTGCTTTTCCGTACAATTTCCCAAATTTGTTCGGAAGAAACAGAGATACTGTTGAGCGTATTTCCCACATTATGGAGCACCTCTGTGGCGACCTCCGCCTTTCCGGCAAGACGGGAGGTATCAAGTAATTTCTCCATGGTCCGGGCATGCTCAATGGCCAGAGCACACACCTCGGATACCCGGATGGCAACATTCAAATAATGATGAATATGTTTGGGAAAAGCAACTTGCAGCACCCAAAGAATTGCCGATACTTTTTCCCCCCGGCCTATGCGCAACAGAAAGCTGTCCCCGGATTCGTTCAGCTGGTATTTTAAATCGGGCCGGCTGTGGAACTCTTCCACCTGCCGCCGCTTGCCGGCTGCCAGTTTTGCAAGTTGCCCTGCGTTTAAGGCCGTTTTACTCACCCTCACATGCAGAATTTTCTCGGGTGCCAGCAACATGGTAAAAAGCTCATTGAACGCCTCAATCACCTCTGTTTCCGAACTTGCTCTCGTCACACGACCGAGCAGATCAAGGGCCATGGCGGAGTCGGCGGAATGGCGCAGAGCTTTTTCTTTTTCCCGCTCCAGGTCATGCCTCTGATATCCTGCCGCAACCTTTGCCAGGGCCAGGCGATGGAAATCCAGACCAATGGGCAGAATCTCAGTGGGAAGATCAAGAAACGAACCAAACTCATCAAGGTGTTCTGCCGCATGCTCATCAATACCGGTATCAAGCAGCAGCAGCCTGCTGAGGGATTGTCCGAAAAATTCGACAGCCGTCCACCGGTCAAATCCCCAGTCGGCAACATGCTGCTGCCAGCGGGCAAGCCAGCCGGGGGTGAGAAGGTAAGCTCCTTCCTGCTGCAGTGCACTGACAAGCGTCTGACTGCAGAGCAGATGAAAACACTGTTCCAGCCGATTGACCCTGCAATGGGAAAAATCCGGGGCAGGACTTTCCAGCTCCTGTAAACAATAACAACCAAACAGCTCCACACTCTCCGCTGCTGATTTATCTACATTTCCAATAAGTTCCTGCCACTTAAGAGGTGGATGCCCGCACCGCGCAGGAAATGACCGGACCTCTACCCCAATCAATCCCTCGGCCTCTACTGCAGCCTTCATTTCAGGATAGAGGTAATCGCAGGCGATAAAGCAAAGTCGGGGAGCCATAGGGGATATATCAGCTATATTTTTTTACCCACGGGATAGTTGCCCCATTGGCGAACAGCCCTGGAGATGGCCAGCAGCACCTCTTCATCAACCTGCCAGGGAATTTCCCCATGATTATCGGACAGAATAAAACCACCTCCGGCAGCTGCACCATTAATGGCGTCCTTTACCTTTTGCTCTGCCTGTGCAACTGTCCAGGAACGCATTTCCACGCCATTTAAATTACCGATCACTGTCAGTTTATTCCTGCAGGCCTCCTTGATCTCTGACAGATCTTCAAGGGCACTGACTCCAACTGCTGCAGTTCCGGTGGCTGTCAGATCATCAACAATGGGCAGACAATGGCCTGACGCCAGATGAGTGGCTGTGGGGCCGTTAATCCGGGCAAGAGTCCGTCTGCTCACTTCAAACCCTGTTTTCAAATACATCTCCCTTGAAATCATGGTTGGCGAAGCCAATGGATCAAAATAACAGATGGCCGTTGCACCGGCATTGAGCTGGGCATTGGCCCAGGAGACGCAAAACTCTTCATTTACAGCCATGAGACGGTCAAACAACTCCGGAGATTCATAAATCAGCTCAAAGTACTGAGCAAATCCCATCTGCATCACCGGTAGAGAAAACGGCGAGACAGCCACAGCGATGATTGGCGTTTCATCACCCACTTTTTCCTTCAGAGCAGTGATCGCTGTCAGCACCCTGGCAAGGCCGGCCGACTTTTCTATTTCCGGGACTCTCAGCTCGCCAATATCAGATTGGAGCCTTATGATCGGGGCACCACAGTTTGGTGGACCATCATCATAAAAAATTGTTTCGCCGCCAAAGGCCTCAACCTCAATGGAAGCATAAAAAAACGGATACAGACAGTCATGGTTGTATTTTGCCAGCATGCGCAGCTGCCCTTCCACCACATTGTCCGGTCTGGAAAAATACTCCCTGATCGTCATGCCAAGCTCTCTTGCACCATGGAGACTGAGGAGGAGAAAAAACGGGACTCGATCCGGTTCATTATGGCCCAGGGTGGTCAGGACACGCTCCATTGAGGACATCTTGCTGAGAGGTATCATAGTTCCTCCTCAATAATGTGAGTGACAACCTTAATGGCATCAGCAGCAGTTGCCCCCATAGCATCAGCCCCGACCTCCTGCCAGAGCCGGGGATCAAAGCGAAACGGAGCCCCGCCAACGACAATTTTTGCCTGGCAACCGGCGGCAGCGAGCATTTCTTTCACCTCCCTGACCTGGAGAGCGGAACGGAGCATGAGCGTTGAAATAAGAATTATCCGGGTGGAATCAGCACAAACCCGCCGGACGAGTTCAGCCACTGTGAGACGACCATAATCCATGAGTTCATAGCCGCTGGCACGCAAGGCGGTATAGACAATCGTCTTGCCAAGTCCATGATAGTCATCAAGCAGGGAAATGGCCATCAGCGGCTTACTGGTTCGTTCCGGACTGGATGACGGTAAAAAGAGCTCGACAAGATCCTCACAGATCCGGCTGCCCATATAGACCTGGGCAAGAGCAACAGAGCCCTGCTCCCAGCCTCTGCCGACTTCCTCAAGAGCAGGAATGATCAACTCCTCAACAACCTGTAATGGCGAAGTGTTTTGCCGTGCCCGGTCAAGTATATCTTCAGCCCCCAGTCGATCAAGAGACAAGAGTTTATCTATAAATTCCCCAACCACTCTGACATCTGTTTCTATCATTGCAAGAACTCCCAACCGGAAGGATTGTAGACTGTTCGATTCTGCAGAAAATTATAGCACTCCATACTGACAACTTCTAAACGCTTTCAGGGGTGTCAACAGACCACTCTCTAATATAAAAAATATGTAACTGTTCAACAGCACCCACATTGTGGCCGATCAGGCCGCCTCGAGTAGCACAAGTACGCTTCGTCAGCCTGCTTAACCACACTGCGGGCCCTGTGAACAGTTACAGTTCCCTGCTTAGGGACGCATCCAGCTTTACGCTGAATAGTTACAAAATATCAAAAAAGAAAATATGAAGTCAAATAGTTCAGATTATTAATCAGACTATTTGATCCAGATCATCTTCTGAAACAGACCAATGCTACCGGCCTTCTTCTAAACCCATGGGCATAACTTTTGCATTTCCAATTATCCGGGTCAATTTTTTATCAGCTGTTGAGGAATAGGGCCGAGATATGATTAATACTGCAACCAGTCAATTTTATTTAGAATCCAAGCCAGGCAGCCAGGTCGCCGGAAGACGGTGCTATCGTTCTTCAGTGCGGTTTTTTACCCGCACCTTGTGGGCTTATTGCCACAAACTGCTCCTCTTTCTACTCACCTCAATTCTCGTCATTTTCCATCTCCTCCACTACTTCATCTCCAGCCTTTGCCGCTTTGCTGGTCGCCTCTCCCTCAATCTCATCATTGGTACCGCCCTCTTGAGCCTGATGCTTGCTGCAGTAGCAGCCTGCATTCTATACATCCTTGCCGGCCTGGTATCACTTTCAAGCAATCTTTCCTGACTCCACTCTCAGCCCGTTATTGTTGTGAGAAATACGGGCTAACCGACAAGCTTTGCTTGACTTTAAAGGTTTGGAGTTGAGATAATTAATCAGAGATTAACAACCATATGACGGTGCTGACCATACAGTGCAGCCCGTTGCCCAACTATTTATTTTGACCCAATGATACCTTGAGTCAAACAGTGGAGGTAACGTCATGGCAGTAGGATTGAAAGAAAAGATCAATGAACTGGTCAATGAGGAAAATCTCGAGAAAAGGCGGGAAGTGGGTAACGAGATTCTTTTTCTCTGTGAGGAAATCCGCAAGCTGGTCACAGAGTCCCATGATCTGCAGGCAAAAATCATTCGGCTGGAAGAGGGTTTTTTTGACTGAGACGCTCTGCAGCCAGAGGTGTTGAACATTTCCCGGGAGAAATACGATGAAACAGACAAACACTTACAGCAGGGCAGCGCTCTTATTGTTTTTGGTAAGCCTGCTTTTCTTTTCTCCGTCTCTTGTGGCGGCTGCAAAAAGTTTTGGCGGTCTCACCTTTCTCGGTGATCGCCAGGGAATCTGTATTCAAATCGCTGGAGAATGTGCGGCCGAAGATATCCAGTTCGAGCTGGCCACCTGCGATGCCAACCAGGTACCGAAGAAAAAATTTCAGGAGCGGATGCCGTTTACCCTGCTGGTTCCCGTTGGGACCCATGAACTGGTGATCAAAAAAGGCGACAAGGTGATCCGCACTGACAGTATCACCGTCGAGTCGGAGAAGGTTCTGGAGTACAGGCTGCCATAGGTATTTTTTCACCCAGGGCAGTGGTGATTTCATGACTGATTTCATCCACCGATTTGCCGCTGCAGTCAATCGTGAGATCGGCCCATTGGCCATACAGCGGTTGTCTCTCCTCAAAGAGTTCAGCAAAACTCTGTTCCGGTGACCTGACCAGACCGCGGCCGTCGACGTTGTCCACTCTTGCCTGCAGCACCTCCAAAGGAAGATCAAGGTACACCACTGTACCGCAGCTGCGCAGGTGCGCCATCCCCCTCTCGCTGTAAATCACGCTGCCGCCGGTGGCAATCACATGATCCCGCAGCGACACTTCCAGCAGAACCTGTTCTTCATAACGCCTGAACGTTTCAACCCCCTCCCGGTCAATGGTCTCCTGCAGGGTGCTTCCCCGGGAGCTGCTGATCAGGTCATCGGTGTCCACAAACGGCCTCCCCAGACAACGGGCAAGACTCAACCCGACAGTCGACTTGCCCGCTCCGGCCATCCCGATCAAAACAATATTGGTTTTTTTTGAAGCCATAGCTTAAGATGATGCCTCTTTTTCATCATTATACTCAATATGCTTCGAATTTCTAAAAACATAATCATCCCGGACCACGAAATTGAGATCCGTTCGATCAGGGCCCAGGGCCCAGGCGGACAAAATGTCAACAAGGTGGCAAGTTCCATCCACCTCCGTTTTAACATTACATCCTCCAGCCTGCCCGATATTATCAAACAACGCCTGCTCGCCACCAGGGACAGCCGGATCACCAAGGACGGCGTGGTGGTGATCAAGGCCCAGAGCCGGCGCAGCCGTGAAAACAACCTGGCCGACGCCAGACAGCGGCTCTACGAAATAGTTACCGGTGCCATGGCGGTACCAAAAGCCAGGCGGCCGAGCAAACCCTCACGGTCGGCTAAAAGAAAGCGGGTTGATAACAAGAAGAAAAGGGGCCAGGTCAAGTCCCTGCGCAAAAAAATCAGCTAACCCATGCTCCCTCACACCTTCATCCATCTCCCGGGAATCGGCGCCAAAACTGAGCAAAATCTCTGGCAGGCCGGAATTAACAGCTGGGACGAGTGGTGCAGCCCTCCTTCAGTTCGGCTGCCCCACTCCAGCGTGTCGGAAATCGAATCACTGCTCAAAAAATCGGGCAGCGCCCTTGACTCCTCTGCCAATTTTTTCACAGACAGGCTGCCCGCAGCTGAACACTGGCGGATATTTCCCCACTTTCGTCAAAAAACCGCCTACCTGGATATCGAAACCGACGGGCTTGGTGAATACGCCCGCATTACAACCATTGCCCTCTATGACGGCAACCAGATCCTTCATTATATCAACGGCCACAACCTTGATCAATTCCCAACTGATATCATGGCCTACGATGTTCTTGTCACCTACAACGGCAAGACCTTTGACATTCCGGTTATCGAACGCTTCTTCAGGGTCAGACTGGACCAGGCCCAGATCGATCTTCGCTACGTTCTGGCCAGGCTTGGCTTCAAGGGAGGACTCAAGGCGTGTGAAAAACAGCTGGGGCTCAGCCGGGGCAGTCTTGACGGGGTTGACGGATTTTTTGCAGTGCTCCTCTGGCGGGAGTATGAACAGAAAAGGGATCGCAAGGCCCTGGAGACGCTCATCGCCTACAATATCGAAGACACTGTCAATCTCGAGCGCCTCCTTGTGGAGGCCTACAATCGCAACGTGGATCAGACACCTTTTGGTGATCAGCTCCACATCCCCCTGCCCGAGCCACCGGAGCTGCCGTTTGCTCCTGACCTCGACACCGTTGAGCGCCTCAGGCAATACCGGCTGGCCTTCGACTAGAAAACCATCTCAAAAGTCCAGCAGCAGCTGATCTCCATACTCCATGGCCCTGAGATAAATCGAGGCAAGTCTGGCACCATCCACCCCTGCCTGCCGCAGACAGTCCAGACACTGGCCGCGTTGGTCCCCTTCGTAGCTGAGAACTGCCTGAAGAATCGGCCCATAGGGACCACTGGTGTCGATCAGCGCTGACTGAACCTCCTCCTTGAGGGGCAGTTCCTTGAGAATGTCCCGCATGGGGCGATCGAGCATGGCGTCAATGGATGAAAAGAGCCCGACGATGAAGAGCTCCGAGGCGTGCTCCTCCAGATCACCGGCCTCTGCAAGCAACTCGCAGAACTTTGCCCTGATGATTGCCAGACGAACCAGCTCCTCCGGTTTGTCGGTGGCCATCTCCGAAATCAGGACCAGCAGGACAAATCGGCGAAACCGTTTGGCACCGAGGTAGGCGATGGCCCTGGAAACGGATGTCACCTTCTCCAGAAGATAAAAGTGAGCGGAGTTGAGGAAGCGCAGCAACTTATAGGTCAGGGCCACATCAGCGGCCACAATCTCTTCAAGACGTGAGATGGTGGTTTTTTTCTTGGCCACCTCTGCAAGCAGCCGCAGGAGATTAACCTTGACCGATGTCAGTTCCCTTATCTCGATGGTCTCCGGGCGACTGAAAAAATAGCCCTGAAAATAAGTGAATCCGAGTTTGAGCGCTTTTTCAAACTCGTCGTAGGTCTCCACCTTTTCCGCCAGGAATGTCAGGTTAGGAATATGACTCATCTGCTCAAGCATCCGGTGGACCTTTCCCACCGGGGTGAGCTTGAAATCCACCTTGATGATCGATGCCAGCTTAACCAACGGGTCATACCTGCTCGCATAGACAAAATCATCCAGGGCAATGGTATAGCCTTCTCGCTTAATTTTTCGGCAGGCTTCGACAATGGCCGGTGTCGGCTCCACATCTTCCAGAACTTCCACCACCAGACGATTCTTGGGAAAGGCGGAAACAATATTTTTTAACAGCAGCTCTGCCGTAAAATTGACAAAGCAGGGTTTTGCACCGGTAATCCTCTCGATTCCCTCGGTGAGGAATGTGGAGGAAAGAAGCGCCGAAGTGGCACGATTGCCGCTGATATTATCAAGCTGCCATTCACCGGTTCCCCGAAAGAGCAGTTCATAGGCATGAAGACGTTTATGAAGATTGAAGATCGGTTGGCGGGCAATGCAGAGATCCATAATTATTCAGCCTCGTTGATTGCTGGCGGTCGCCGGGGCAGAGTGGATCAAAGTTTAATCTCAACCCCCTCCCGGGCAAAAAAGACCTCTGTATCACCATAACGGCCTGGTTCACAGTAGATCCTTGCCATTTCATCTATCTGCTCATCGGTACGGTCCGGGTCATGGTGAAAGAGTGCCAGTTTTTTCACTCCTGCCCTGTTTGCCGCTTCAATGGCCCACTCAAAGGTGGAGTGCCCCCAGTTGACTCTTGTTTGAAACTCCTCTTCGGTGTATTGCGTGTCATGCACCAGGAGATCAGCACCTTGAAAAAACTGTTCCACCGCCGCATTCATTTCCCGGGCGACCTCCTCACCCTCCAGCGCCATGGCCTCGTCATACTCGGGGTGATCCGGGTCGTCGATAAAGAGATTACGAAAAGGCTCGATGTCATAACAGGTACAAAAAACCTTGCCGTTATACTCAAACCTGTAACCCAGAGCGCTGATGGGGTGGTTCAGCAGCTTGGTGGTGAGCTTCAGCCCCTCACCCAGGTCGATCTCAGGATTTTCCTTGAGCCGGTGATATTCTATATCGGATGAAAGCTCACCAACATTGACCGGAAAATATCGATACATCATCTGGCCACCGATAACATCCTTCAGCGGCTCGTCCTCATAGGTGACCGGGCCGTAGATTTTTATTTTGGTACCGGGAATATAGATGGGGGTGAAAAAGGGAAAACCCATGATGTGATCCCAGTGAGTATGGGAAAAAAACAACTCTATATTGAGCGGTCCCAGTGGAAGATCGTTGGCCATGATATGATTGCCCAGCTCCCTGATACCGGAGCCGGCGTCAATGACAACAATGCGATCGAGCCCTTCCAGGCGCATTTCCAGACAGGCGGTATTGCCGCCATACTTTTGGGTCAGCGGCCCTGGACAGGGAATGGATCCACGGACCCCCCAGAAACGTATCTTCATGGTCTGCTCCTCAAAAAAAACAGCTCAAATCTGCAGAAAAACCTGGGCCCGGTTAATCTCCTCCTCAACTCCAAGACTCACCGCTGCCAGATCGCTCCAGTCAAGGCCCGTACACTCCAGAAGAGGCTCTGCCTCCGTTTCAGGTGGAAAAGGATCTCCGGCATAGCCGATATCAAGAATGTTGGTGTACATGTTGGCCAGCGCGAGAAAGGCGACCTGGGGACGAAACTCAGGTTCGGTTTTTTCCACGTTGTGGTGGTGGAGGATACAGTTGGTGATGGCCGCATTGAGCTGCCATTTCTCAGCGATCATCGCCCCAACTTCCTGATGATCGATGCCCATCATCTTCCGCTCGATCTCAATCAAGGGCGCCTGCTCCGCTTTTGCCCTGGCGAGCACTCTGCCATACTCATCTCCAAAGGGAATTTTACCGAGATCGTGGAGCAGGCCGGCAATAAAATACTCCTCCCGCTCCAGAACCGGAACCTCCTTCACAGCAGCCAACATCCTGGCACTGACACCGACACCGATGGAATGGGCCCAGAATTTTCGGGTGGGCAGTGCCCTGGACTTTTTGCTGCCGGACACGGAACGGATAATGGCGGTACTGAGCGCCATATTCTTTACGGTATTCATGCCGAGCATGGTGATTGCCCGGGTCAGTGAGGTCACCTTGTTAACAAGGGAATAGTAGGACGAGTTGATCAGTTTGAGTACCTGGCCGGTCAATACCGGATCCAGGGAAATCACCTTGTTCAACTCATTGGGCGAGGCATCTGTCCGGCTGCAGATCTCCATAACTTTGCCCACGGTGGTGGACAGGCTCGGCATCCGTTTGATAAATCTCTCGATCTGCTTTCTCTGGTCAGTCCGGTCAATCCGCATAAAGTATCAGAACAAAAATTCCCTCCTGTTTTCAATAAATTAGTCACAACACCACCTTCTTTTCAACTTATTGTATCGAATGTTGTGGAGCCAATCCAGAAAAAACCCTTTGCACAATGGAATTTTTCATTTGCCCGTTAAACGACCATACCCGAACATATTTCTAAAAATTTGCTTCCCCCCAGCCGAATGGGTTATCAACCGGATACTTTGATCACCCACTTCAGGAGGAACGGATGAGAAGACACACAATAGATCACCAAACTGCCGGACAGTTGATTCTTACGCTCACCGTTTTTTTCGTGTTGTTTTGGTTTGGCCGGGAGGCCCAGGCCGCCGGCGGATTATCCGTCCAGCTGTTTGGCGGCGGCTGGGACACTTCGGGCTCAGGCAGAACAACCGGTTACGGCCTCCGCACCACACTGGGCCGGGAAATAGCCGTTGATGCGGCATGGACCAGCTACACCAAAGGGAACGATATCACCATCAGCACCAACAACAGTACAGAAGAAGACTCCGCCAGTTCAGAGAATACTCCGACAAACGACCCAGAGACAACAGCGGCAAATGGAGCTGTCACCACCGGCGATGATGCACAGAGCATCAGTCTTGGTGGTATAGGCATCAATCTCTACGACCTTGGCTTCCGCTACACCCTGCCCACCGAATTATATTTCGGAGCAGGTCTGTCCTATCTCGATTTTGATACGAGCAAGGGGTCAATCGATGGAGAAATGGGATTCTACGGTCTCTGCGGCTGGTCATTCGGCGATCGTAACCTGAGAGGTTTCATCGAGGCGAACTACCGCTACGCCGGAGGCACTGTCAGTTACAACTACAATCAGGAAGTAGTGAAAAAAGACGTTGACCACAATGGATTCGGGATCAATATGGGAATAATGTTCAGGTTCTGAAAAAGGGGTGATTCAGGACTTAAGGAGCAGACACCGGGGCTTAACGCGTTAACATAAAGTGGCTCTAAATAAAACAGTTACTACTCTTCCTGAGGTAGACTGGGGTAGAACTTAATAATAGCTGAGTTTCATATAGAACCACATATCATAATGTATCATTGCCCATCTACGGGAATGATTTCTGAGACTCTGAGCACGTTTGGTTCCTTGAAATCTTTTTCTCCTGCGCCGTAAACTGTTTTCATAACCCTGATTGTGGGAATATCGAAAACAGGATTAAGATATTTCAAAATTGCTGCCCCGGTTGGTGTCACCCTCTCGCCCTGTTCTTCTCCCCTGTATATCGGAATCCCCTCAAGAATATTCATGGTTGCCGGTGCGGGTACAGGTAATTTTCCGTGCTGCGTATTTACAAATCCAAATCCGCTACATACAGAAGTCGAGTAGGTTTTACTGATTCCGAGCTTATCAATGAGTAGTGCGTTACCGACGATATCCATAATCGAGTCAACCGCACTGAGTTCATGAAAATGGATTCGCTCCATGGGAATGTTATGAACTCTGCTCTCAGCTTCAGCGAGTATGGAAAAAATCTCCTTTGCAATCAATTTGCTTGTGTCTGAAATTGAACCTTTTTCAATTATTTCTAAAATATCAGATAAATGGCGGTGCAGTGATCTTTTTTCATTATCAATAATCTTCACATGCTTTGCAGCTATTCCGCATTTTGAAACAGGAGTTACATGTATCTCAGCTTCAGGTAAGTTTAGTGCCTGGGGGAGGGAAAAGAGGTCGTCATACCCATCAGCAAGCTCAGCAAGAGCACCTAAAAACATATCACCGGACAATCCGGAAAATGGTTCAACGTAGAGTTCCATGCTCTTCTACTTTTCCGCTTTCCCGAATAAATTTAAAATCCTGATTGCGGCCATTGCTGCTCCATATCCATTGTCAATATTCATGACCGTTATGCCGTTGGCACAGGAACTGAGCATTGACTTTAGAGCGACATGTCCTCCTTTTGCCACCCCATATCCAACATCAGTTGGAACTCCAATGATTGGTTGTGGAAGCAATCCACCGACTACAGTTGGCAGGGCTCCTTCAAACCCTGCGACAACAACCAGCACTTTATATTTTTTCAGCTCTTCCACCCTGTCAAGCAACCGATGGACGCCTGCTACTCCGATATCAGAGAAGGCCTTTGCTGAAAAACCTAAAAACTGGAGAGTATATAAAGTCTCATTCACAACAGCAATATCGGATGTGCCTCCTGAAAGAATAGCCACTTCGTGGTTGTTGGATATGTTTTTTGATGGGATATTTTTCAGAAAAAATATCCCTGAAACTTCATCAAAAAATGAATCCTGAAAAACCCTTTTCAGCTCGGTTGCCTTCTTTGCCTGCAACCTGGTGATCAAAGCATTTTTGTCATGCTTTTTATACTGTTCGACTATGGAGAGCAGATCCTCTATGTTCTTGGATTCTCCATAAATTACTTCAGGAAAACCTGTTCTTTCTTCTCGGTTTTTATCGATATTATGATTGGTCACTTATAACTTCCTTTTTTCAACGTTTTCTTTGTTGTGTTGAAGACAATTCAGGCTCAAACACTAACGAATCTTGACTCGATAAAATGATTCGGCCAGATCATAAGATTCATCTTTGGCCATGCCCTGATCACGCCTTCTGACCCACTCGAACCAGCTGGGTGAATCCTCCTGGTTATATTGACTTTTATGACATTTCAGCGCCTTTATCTTCATATCAAAAGTCTCCGTGATATCCACACGATAATTTATCTCCTCAGCGCCAAAAAACAGCATCTCCCGCACCCTGTGAGGTTCAAATCCCTGTGCAAGCAGGTCAGGATAGGAGAGATGGGTCCTGGCAGCCGGGAAAACAGCATCCAGTGCCGCCTGCCCGGTTATCCTGTGGTCACGGTGGTAGATATAACGTCGGTATGGATCCATGGTGACAACCAGTTCCGGCTTGTATCTTCTGATCTCCCGTACTAAATCCCGCCGAAACCCGGCAGTATCTTCCAGTTCCTGATCATGGTAGTTCAGAAAAACAACATCAGTCACACCAAGAGTTTCGGCGGCTTTCAGTTGTTCGTGTTTACGGATAACAGCAAGGTCTTCAGATGTTAAATTACGGTCACGGCTGCCTTTGCTGCCATCGGTACAAACAACATAGACAACTTTTTTTAATTCTCTGGTCCAACGCGCGATTGTACCGCCGGCACCTATTTCAGCATCATCGGGATGGGAGACAATTATCAGGGCAAAAATCGGGGTCATTTTCAGTTATTTCTACTGTGTGAGGAGCTGTGGATGTTTGTGTTTATTTTTTACAGAAACGTGTTGTGTGACGGCTCCATTGGGGCGGTTTGCCCGAAAATATCCGAGCTCACCCCGAACCAGCCCCAGATACTCCCAATGGAGTGACTCGGCAACCCGTTTCCATGTATACTGCTTAACTGTATTTCGTATCGAGCCAGCTTGGACAGGATGTTTTTTTCCAGCTGTAAACAGTTCCTCAATCTTTTCAGCTAAAGACTCAGATGATGCGTCAAGGACTACACGGCCTGCAATTGAATTTCGTAAACATTGAGAATAAACGCCGACATTGCTTGCCACAACCGGGGTCCCGCAGGCCAATGCCTCCAAGCCGGCAAGTCCAAAACTTTCATAGTAGGAGGGAAAAACAAAGACATCGGCTGCGCTGTAATAGTGTGGTAGTTCTTGTTGCGACAGGCAGCCAACAAAAATGACGCCTTCCTCAATGTTCAAGTTTTTTGTCATCCGGGCTAAACGATTCTGTTCCTGACACGGTGAATCGTCACCTCCGACAATGAATAGTCTACAACATACTTTTTGTTGTAATAACGCTACTGTTTCCAGTAAGCGATCCAACCCTTTCAGCGGATCAATTCGCCCGACATAGAGCAGAATCATTTCGCTTTCGGACATTCCCAAAGACTTTCTGGCGCACGTTTTGTCAACCGGATAGAATGTTTGCAGATCAACTCCGCATGGGATCACCGATATATTGGATAGCTGCCCATCATACAGCCTGGTTATTTCCTGCTTCTCAAGTTCAGTGAGTGCAACAACAAGATCACAACTATTTACAAGTTCTCTTTCACTTATGAGGCGAATCTCAGGATCATTGAACTCGGACGACAACTTTTTCTTCACTGCACCAACAGTGTGAAACGTTATAACCAGAGGTTTTGACCAGTGATGCCGAGCCCAAAGCCCGGCCAGGCCTGATAACCAGTAATGGCAGTGAATCAGATCATAGGTCATGCCGTTCTGTAACCTGAACGCTTCCACTCCCCTGCTAAATTCATCAAGGTGAGCGTAAAGGGACAACCTGTTCAGAGGTTTTTTTTCACCAGCCTCGACCTGTATGAGACGAACATTTTCACTGATTTCCACTATCTCTTCATCGTACAACCCGTTGAACCGGGTAAAAATGTCGATCCTATGTCCACTTTTGCCTAACTCAAACGCTATTTGACGGATATAAACACTCATACCGCCTGTATCAGTAGTTCCAAGGCGCCCCAAGGGGTGGCTGTGAACACAGAACATGGCGATGTGCAACCTTTGTCTATCCCGTATCCGGGTCATCAGCTGTTGGCTCCTTTGCCTAACTTTATTCGAGCTTTAGATAAATGAACCTCACGACCTCCCAGGCGGCGCTTGTATGGCTCGTCTCCCTTCAAGAAATCATACTTCCTGTGACCGGTTTCGATACTGTCCTTGATGCTGAACAGATTGCATAACAGCCCAACACTGAGATGTCTGTAAGCGAGGTCATAGCAGCTGTTATAGAGAAAAGTCGTATCCTGATAATCAAAACAAAGCGATGCCGCAGCAATATTTCCCTGTATTTCAAGAAAATATATCTTCAGTATGCCAATTTTGCCCAGGGTCTTTATGAGTAACCGGAAATAGGACTCCATGCGAATATCCATAAAGCTATTTTTATCGCTCCGGCTCTGTCTGAACATGGTAAAAAAGCGATTCAGCTCAGATTGTGTTGCCGGTGTCTTTCCTGATATTCGAAGATTCACAGGACCAGATTGTTCAAGGCGTCGTAATTTTCTCCTGATTTCATGACGCTCCTTTCCTGAAAGCAGAGCAAGGTATTCGTCCCAGTTCTGAGGCAGATCCATTTCCATTGAAACCCCGTCCGGCTCCTGGAGGAATAATCCACCCCTTTTTTCAGCGACCTTTTTACAGACAGATAACACCGTCGATTCCGGTCGCAGAGACCGAAGATCAAGAACCTTGACACCACGCTTTTCCAGATCTTCAAACAGTGCCTGATAGAAAAGTTGTTCTTTCCCAATGACAATTGAGAAATCCAGGTAATCACAGACACTGGAATGACCAATAAAAGAACCACTCTTTCCATCAAGCACGAGGGGGGCTGTACCGATGAGTTGATTACCCTCTTTTACAACACATAGATACAATTCACCCCCGGGACGAAATGATTCCCGCCATACCTGCATATACTCAGGCAGGGAAAAAACATGCCGCCAGCTGAATAATCCACTCTGTCTGTTTGCTAACGAACTGAGAGAGTCAAGATCCTTTTTAATTACGCTGACAGAAACCAACTGATTGCTTTCTCACCCTTCTGGTTATTAATCGGGGCGCTCAGTACTCGGTTTATCGCCTGTTCCGGGAAGGATCGCCTTGTTGCCACCTTTTGTCTCACCGTCAATAAGTGCATCGACATCCTGATAAGCATAGATCGTCTCTGCAGCACCATGTATAGGCAGACCACCGGTGGAGGCAGAGGGGCCGTAAATGGAGTAAACCGTTCTTCCAAACAGCCTTAACAAAATTGCCTGTTCTCCACGATGATGGGCAGTATGAGCTATTCTTCTCAACATGACCCAGGCCTTTGTCCTGGTGGTATCAAAAAAGGCAACCTCTTCTTCCCACCAGGCAGCATCTTTTTCCCGTAGCTCTTTTAAACGATTCTCGGAATCCAGCCCATATTGTTTTATAAACTCGATACGGGTTTCCTCGGAAGGGAGTGGTGGCGCACCAACATCAATACCAAGCATTTCGCAAAACCACTTATTTTCTCCCATGCACTGGTGGATCATATGC
>JBDLID010000041.1:0-23079 GCA_039715055.1 Thermodesulfobacteriota bacterium
AATTGCCAATTCGTTGATCAGGGCGATGTTGAGATCCCGCTGGGTATTCTCGATGACCTTGGCCGCTTCGGCCTCTTTTATTGAACTCACTTCAAAGACACCGGCCTCGACAATGGCACTGTACAGGGCTGAAACAGCCGCAAGGGTCTCAGGACTGTCGCCTGCCACAACTTTGGTAATCTTGGTCAGAGTATGCTCCCTGTCCCCGGGATTGATACGCTCGGGCGAATAGCCCACATAAAAATCTTCCTTCCACTTCATTCCCGAGCTTTCTTCAAGCACCGGCACACAGACCTCTTCGGTCACTCCGGGATAGACGGTGGATTCAAAGATCACCGTTGCTCCCCTCTTCATATGACGACCTGCGGTTTGAGAAGCACCGACAAGAGGAGATAGATCCGGCTGTTTGGCCTCGTCAATGGGCGTCGGCACAGCAATAATAATGAAATCAGCCTGCTTCAAATCCACTGATTCCTGGGTGAATTGAAGATGAGTCGATGCAGAAAACTCTTCCTGACTGACCTCCAGATTAGGGTCGACTCCCTTTCTGTAACTTTCAACGGCCTCAGAATTCAGGTCATAGCCAATGGTGGTGAAAATCTTACCAAAGGTAACCGCCAAAGGAAGACCAACATAGCCTAGCCCAAGAATGCCAATAATTTTTGAATGGGACATGGGTCGAATTTTCCAGCAATGGAAGAAAACAGTGAAGGCAGTCAGCCGTAAATTTTAAGATGGTGCCCGCGGCAGGAATCGAACCTGCGACACCAGGATTAGGAATCCTGTGCTCTATCCCCTGAGCTACGCGGGCACGCTGGAGTGGAATCAAAATTTACCACGTCGGCATATTAACGAAATGATATGAAAAAGCAATTACTTTTGGAGGTAATAAATAGCTGAAAATCACCTGGTGATAGTCAAGCTGGCAGTTGCGGACTTGTGTCTTATGGAAGTGCTGCAGAGATCTTTTCAGCATCCGTCATTACCACATGGTCGACGGCTGTCTTGTCAGCTGCCGACGGTTTCACCGTCTGCGACCCTGCGCTCTTCATAGGCTCGAGGATTGGTGTGGGACTGGATGATACAGTTACGCCCGATCACGTGTTTGTTGGGAACCACCGCCTCCTTGCCAACTAATGTAATTCCGGTATAGAGATGTTTAGGGTGAAGCCGGTTGGGAGTTTCATGATCGTCACCGAAGCCGACAACCGCCTGCTCCCCCACGTGAACCCGCTTGTCACAGATTGCAAGATTCACTTCAGCATCTGCCTGGACAACACAGTCTTCAAAGAGGATCGAATCTTTGACCAGGGCTCCCTCTTCAACCACCACTCCCGGAGCAAGCACTGAATTAACGACACGGCCGTTGATTCGACACCCGGCTGAAATCAATGAACAGCTGGCACTGGCCTTTGATCCATAGCGTGCAGGTGCCCGGTCAGCCGGGCTTTGTCCTGTTTCAATATTGGTCCGGATCCCCCACTTTTCAGGTGAGATCTCGCTGTCTTCACTGAGGATATCCATATTGGCCTGCCAGTATGACTGGATGGTGCCGACATCACGCCAGTATCCGTAGAACGGGTAGGCAAAGACGTTGTCATTGTCAATGGCCCACGGGATGATATGCATACCGAAATCGACCTCGCCGCGATCACGCTGGAGAGTATTGAGCAGATACTTACGGTTAAAGACATAGATCCCCATTGAGGCGAGATTGGTCCGGGGCACCTGGGGTTTTTCCTCCCACTCGACAATTCGGTTGTTGGAGTCGATGATACCGGCACCGAACTGGTGTATCTGTTCCCTCGGCACCACCATCATGCCAACGGTGACATCTGCGTTTTTAGAACGATGGAACTCCAGCATGGCGTGGAAGTCCATGTGGTAAATATGATCGCCGGAGAGCAGGATTACCTCATCCGAAGGGTTGGCTTCAATGAAATCGATATTTTGCCGAACCGCATCAGCAGTCCCCTTGTACCAGTCGGAATCCTTAAAACCGGTTCTCGGCGGCAGGATTTTCACCCCTCTTGTCCGGCCGATGAAATCCCACGGCTCACCAGTGCCCAGATGTCTCATCAGGGAGAGCGGCTTGTATTGAGTGAGGACACCGACCTTGGTCAGTCCTGAGTTCATCACATTTGAAAGACTAAAATCAATGATTCGATAAAGCCCGCCAAAAGGCACCGCCGGCTTAGCCCGGCTCTGAACAAGAATATTGAGGCGGCTGCCGACTCCACCGGCGAGAAGCAGGACCAGGGCATCTTTCTTATTTATCATCGCAGTACCTCCCCTGCTCCGACACCATCTTTCCACTGATCAGAAGTAAGGTTGGGATAGATTGTTGCCCCCTCTCCGATAACGGTTTTTTGTGGAACCCGGTTATTCCAGCCGACGACTGTGACCCCCTTGGCAACTTCTCCTGACTCGGGTCCTATCCGAACCCCCTTGCCGAAGGAGGAATTGACGTCACTGATCACCTTGTTGAAACTACACCTCTCGCCAACCACATTATTGAAAAACAGTACAGAATTCTCAACAACGGCTCCTTTGCCGATCTTCACACCTGGGAAAAGGATCGAATTTTCCACGGTACCCTCAACCGTACAGCCGTTATAAATCAAGCTGTTACGAACATCTGCCTCCTCACGAATCAAGGCCGGTTGAAAATCCCTTATCCCACGGTGCTCAAGATTGGTACGTACACCCCACTGCTCCGTATTAATCCTGGGTTTTTCTCCCAACAGATCCATGTTCGATTGCCAGTACTCCTCTATGGTACGGGTGTATCCCCAATAGCCGTCATACTTGTAACCGTAAACACGTCCTCCCTCGTTCATCAGCATCGGGATGATATCTTTACCGAATTCCCAGGAATCACTGGACTGATTTTCTTTGAGCAACCGGTAAAGAACCTCGGGACGAAAACAGAGAACGGTGAGAGAAGCCCAGGTTGCCTCCGGTTCCTCCGGTTTTTCCCAATACTTGAGAACCTTGCCGCCACGATCACCGTCTTCCTCGTCCAGGGCTGCAATACCGAAGCGGTGGGCCTTATCCTGATCGACACGGATAAAACCTATGGTAAGGTCAGCCTCTTTTTCATGGTGATAACTGATCAACTGCCGATAATCCATATTATAGATATGATCACCGGAAAGAATTAGAATTTCCTGTGGTTGATGATAGCGGATAAAATCCATATTCTGGTAAACGGCATCGGCGGTTCCCCGGTACCAGTCTGCATGATCCATATCCTTGAAAGGCGGCAGGATGGAAATTCCGCGATGGCGACCAATCATATCCCAGGCGGCCCCGGTACCGATATGATTGATCAGGGAATAACTTCGATACTGGCTGAGAATGGCAACCTGTTCAATACCTGAGTTCATCAGGTTGCTCAGTGCAAAATCGATAACCCGGCAGAAACCGCCGAAAGGGACTGCTGATTTCGGCCGGTAATAGGTGAGAACATTGAGTTCGTCGACCCGACTGCCGGCAAGAATCATTGCAAGGGTAGATGATTTCAGCATATCTGTAATGACTCCCTTGAAAGGTTCACTTCAGGCCACCTTGAATAATTGCATTTTAAAGGTACCCTTCATTTTATGGCAAAGGCCTGGCAGTGCGGAGGAGACCGCGATGCTGCTGCCTGCCACTACTTCATGTGACGGGTTGTCAGCCCTTTGAGGGTGGCGGTACTGAACTCCTTATTCCCCAGGGCCAGATTTTTCAGGGGAACCTCAGCCCTGGCCGCTCCCTTATGGCCACCGGCAGAACCGATCTCGCCAAAAATCGTGCTGGCCAGCTTTCCTGCATTTTTCCGGTAACCGTCACAGCGAAAGATCACCACCAGCTTTTCACCATGTATCCCTGAAACAAAAACCCAGTCAACCTCATCAACATGGTTGAGGAAATCAGCTATTATCACCAGTACATCAGGGCTTCTCACCTTGCCGACATGGGAGTAGAGCCGCTTTTTTGAATACTTGAGTTCATCAAGCGCCTGATTGAAGTAGCGCAATTCGGAACGGCGAAGATCGGTGAGTTCAAATTTACGGACCAGATTACGGTTGGCGATATTAAAGAGATACCGAAAAGAAATGCCGTCGGCCAGGCAGGATTGCTGTTCAAAGTTCTGGGTATCAACCTTGATCCCGTAAAACAGGGCCGTCGCCAGTGCCACCGAAGGCTTCATACCGGCGGCACGGAGATACTCGACCATCATTGTCGAATTTGCACCGTACTCGGGCCGGATATCGACAAAACCGGCTACACACTCCTCTTTGACGGGGTGATGATCAATGACCGCATGAAAAGTAATCTTTTCAAAACTGGGCAGATGGTTGGGCTGGGAATCAACAAGAACAACCTTGTCAAAGTCCCTGGTCTTGAGATTGCCAAGTCGTTCCAGGGGAATCTTGAGTCGCTGGACCATGGCCACGTTATTGAGTCTTCTGATCTCATTGGGGTGACCTATGATGACGCTTTTCACCCGGTAGCGCAGCAGCCTCTTTACAGCCAGGGCGCTGGCCAGGGCGTCCGGGTCGGCATTGATACAGACCAGAACATTATCTTCTTTCTCAAATATCTCCCAAAAGCCCTCCAGACGGGCCCTGGCCGATTGACGGGGAACGTGTCCGCAAAGCACACCATTACCCCTTGTTTTTCTCGCCATAAAATATAGATCCTGACCAAAGGGATTAAATCTGCAAAAACGGAACCACCCATCTTCTCAACAGACTTCATCGATTCGGGCCGACAAAATCAAAGCCCGCAGACCTTTAGTCGAATAGTTGAAATCAGTAAACGACCATGCGCAAACATGTGGCCAGTTTCAATGAGCAGCGTGATCTGCCGGTTGAGCCGTCAGTTGTACGAATAAACTCGAAACCACTGCGTCTCATAACTGAAACCAGCTATACAGCGTAACTATATCATAACGCCTGGAAAAAAATCAAGGCGCCCACCTTTCCTCTGGCAGGCCGAAATACGATCACCGTATTCAACTACAGGAGGGGAGACAAACTCGAGAATCAACTACTCCCCATCAAAACGAGGAACAGAGGGAAAAAGAGACGGATCGGTGTGGGGGATGAAGCGCGACCCGGAAAAACGGATCATAAATTCCTGGTTTACATTTAATTCCAGATAAGTGATTTTCTGTATGATCTCATAACACTGCCGACGGGCAGCACCATCGAGCAGGACCATTTCCGCTCCGGCCAGGGAGCTGTTGCCGACCACCCTGAAAACCGAGAGATCAAGATCGGGCAGCATGCCCAGCGTCACTGCCCGTTCGGGGTTTATGTGCCGACCAAATGCCCCGGCAACACAGATCTCTTCCAGGTCGCCAAATTCGATGCCGACCTGATTGACAAGGGTGGTGAGGATAGAGTACATGGCCGCCTTGGAGCGGATCATGGCATCAAGATCAATCTGCTCGAGCAGGACGGCACGCCCCTGGTCAGACTCTTCTTCGAAAACCACAACAAAGGCAAGCTGATCATCCTGACGGATCAAGCGATCGGCCATAAACGCTGCCCTCTCAGGGTCGCTTTCATTGTCCGGCTGACGAAATTTGCCGCGGATATCGATCACCCGGTTGAGAAAAAGAGCCGCCACCAGATCAATAAGGCCTGAACCGCAGATTCCTCTGGCGGGCAGATCGCCAATGGTCCTGTAGCTGAGGGTATAATCTTCCGAATCAATAGAGATATTTTCAACGGCCCCCGGGCCGGCCCGCATGCCCATTTTGGCCACGCCGCCTTCGAGCGCCGGACCGGCAGCCCCGGCACAGGCAATGAGCCACTCCGAATTACCGAGGACTACCTCGGCATTGGTGCCCACATCGATCATCATTCGTGTCTCTTTTGACCGCGAAATGTTGGTGGCAATAATACCCGAGATCAGATCCCCGCCAAAGTAGCTCCCCACAGACGGCATGATCCAGACAGGAGCCGCCGGGTGGATGTGAAGGTCCAACTCACGGGCCTCCACAGGATCAACCGCATTTGCCTGCGGGATGTATGGTTCCCGACAGATGTGGTAGGGGTCGAGTCCGAGAAAAAGGTGAACCATGGTGGTGTTGCCGGAAACCGCAAGACAACACAGAGACTCAAGTGAACAGTGGGCCTGATCGGCAAGATCGAGACACAACTCGTTGATACAGGAGACAATGGCGGACTGCAGCTCGACCATTCCCGGATCTTTAAAATCAGGGGCAACAACCTTTTTCCGGCGCCTTGCCGCTGTCGCATGGTGAATCCTGCTGAGGATGTCTGTTCCGAAACCAATCTGAGCATTTTCCCGGTTGGCCTCGCTCAACAGGTTGCCGGTGAGCAGATCTATCAACCGGGCCTCAAGATGGGTGGTGCCGAGGTCCAGCGCCACCGCCGGCAGTTTTTCCACTACTCCTGCAAGAACATCGGCCACGACCCACCTGCCGTTCAACCGGTTGACCAGAATCGTCCCCTTGAAGCCATTGTCCCTGAATTTGCGGCACAGGGGCACCAGCCGCTCAAAAGGGATCTCAACCGAAGTCGCCTCCGGCAGTTCATTCAGCACAGCCTCGCGGAGACGATCCAGGTCTCCGGTGTTATCATGGAGAGAGGGAGGCTGAGATTCAACGGAGATGGCAGTGACAAATGTCGACATGGCTGAAAGTGATTGCACAGGAGTTGACAGCAACAGCTCTATAATGTTACCTAGTCCCAGGAGCAGGCTTGATTCCTCATCTAAAATCCAGCCTTTGGGCACGATAACTCAATCTGACCGATAGTAACACAGTCATATAAGACATTGAAGGAAAATGGGTAAAATTATTGCTGTTTCCCTGGGAGGGGCGCTGGGGTCAACCGCCAGGTATCTCCTGGCACTTCTGGTGGAACGATCCGGACCGGCCAATTTTCCTGTGGGCACCCTGCTCGCCAACCTGATCGGCTGCCTGTTCATCGGTCTCTTCTGGAGCCTGTTTGACCGGTTCCACCTCACCACTGAGCTGCGGCTGCTCCTCTTTACAGGAATTCTCGGAGGGTTTACCACTTTTTCTACCTTCTGCCGGGAGACCACCCAGTTTTTCAAGGCCGGTGAACCGCTTCTAGGCATCAGCTACCTGGCAATATCCAACGTTGGCGGGATCACCATGGTCTTTGTCGGGTTCTGGCTGGCCCACCGATTGCTCCACTGAATCAACTTACAGGATCGAGCCCCTTGACACTGCTTAACCGTTATATCCTCCTCCAGTTTTTCAGGAACTTTCTCATCCTCGCCGCCGGTTTCAGTGCGATCTACCTCCTCATTGATTTCTTTGAAAAGATTGACAACTTTACCGGTCACGGGGTTCCTTTTCCGATCATCACCGAATTCTTCCTCCTCAACATCCCGTTTATCATCGACCAGCTGAGCCCTGTTCTGACACTGCTCGCCGGAGTACTGACCCTGGGGCTGCTCAATCACAACAACGAACTGCTTGCCCTTAAAGCCGGTGGCCTCCCCTTACGTGCCATCATTACTCCCATTCTTGTCGGAGGCCTTCTCTGCACTATCTTTGCACTGTCTGCAGCCCAATGGGTCCTGCCGGTCACCATTGCCAAGACAAACTCCATCTGGTATCAACGGGTTAAAGGAAAACTTCCGCTGGGTATCTATCGCAACGGTCGTTACTACTATAAAGGTAAAGACGGCTTTTACTCCTTTGCCAGACCATGGCCCAAGCTGGCCGTCTATACGGCATTCTCACACTCCTCCTGGAATGAGGAGTATGACCTCCAAACGCTTGTCAGCTCACAGAAGGCAAGGTGGAGAAAAAATCACTGGGTCCTCCATCACGGCCAGGTCCAGGAACGTCACGGTGATCGCGATTACACCACCACCCTTTTTAAAGTCCGCAAGTTTGACTTTCAGGAAACACCGGAGAATTTTTTTGTTCCCGAGTACCAGTCTGCGGAACTGTCCCTGACCGGTCTCTATCTCGATATTCATAAAAAACACAACCCGGTGGCTGAGCTCAAGGCGGTCAATGATTTTTCCAGTCGGATCTCCTATATTTTCTTAGGGTTGCCGCTACTGCTTCTCGGGCTGCCGGTCCTTCTCATCTCCTATAAACAGTGGGGCAAGGACCTCTCCATAGCCATTCCGGCCAGCTGCGGGCTGGCCTTTGTCGCATGGGGGCTGTGGGGTGCACTCCAATCCCTGGCCCAGGCCGCCTATCTGTCGCCGATTATTGCGGCGGTGACCATCCATATCGTCCTGGCAGCTACCGGGACGATCATGCTCCTCAGGCAGGACAGGTAGCAGGGTTGCCATGACTGTATTGAGCAATAAAAAAGTTGGAATTGTCGGTATTCCACCCCTTGCGGTCATCCGTGAGCTGAAAAAACAGGACCATATCATTTTTGATTTGGATGAACCGCAGGTTAAAAAATCCATTGAGCTGGCCTCCGACTATCTCCCCAATGTCTACTGTGCCATCCTGCGCACGGTGGTCATCAATGCAGTCTATCTCGATCTCGATAAGATCTATATCGACGTCGGACCCGGCAAATGCGACTGCGCCATCCACACGGCAACGGTTCTCGAAGACAGCCTGCCGGAGATCAGAATCACCCGAACCCGCAACCAGGACAGGGAGGATTTCGGTACCCCGCTCTGTCGGACAGAGATGAACCTGCTCGACAAGATGACCGGGATCACCAGCTCGGTCCAGTCGCCGGAGCCTTATACACCTCTTCCCGCCTGCGAAGCCACAGCCGGTTTCTGGGGTGTTCCGCCCAGAGATTTCTCACTGCTCTCCGTCTTTCCAGACACCACTCATGTCTACGGCTGGAGCCGCTGCATGGAAAACAAAACCCCTGATAACCTGGAGTTGGAACAACACTACAATCCGGATATTCCCACAGTCTTCTTTGCCCAGTCGTTCTGCGCCAAAAGCGCGCTGGCCAGGCACCTGGCCGAACGCCACCCTCACAGTCTCTACCTTGACTGCGATGTCACCGCAGGCAGTTCGGCGATGGCCAAGATCGAAGCCTTTCTTGAACTCTCAGGCTGCTGATACACTAGCCATGCTCTTTGCCGACTTTGGAACATCGTACTGCAAGCTGTTTGACAGCAAGGGACCCGAACCCCGCCTGATCCCCACCCGGGAACTGGACAGGTCTCTGCGTGTCGATATTGCCACCGGTCATAACGGCAAGCGCTTTTCTAACCACTATGTCAACGAGCTCACCGCCCTTGCCCGTGGGGGCCAGGCCCTGATCAAAGAAAAAAATTACACTCTGCTTGACTGCGGCAGCCGTGATATCAAGTTTATCCGATATGAAAATGGAAAGGTTGCTGACATGGGATGGAACAGCGAATGCGGTGCTTCCATGGGATTTACCGTTGAACTGCTCGGCAGTTATTACCGGCTCGACTATTCAAAACTAGCCGTCCCTAAATCTTCATTTTCAGTCACCTGCGGCGTTCTGGGAATGAGCCATATCTTTGATGCGGTTGTCGATGGGGAGAACGAAGCCGATGCCGTGGCCAAGTTCGTCAAAGGGATTGCGCTCAACGGTTACCATTTCTGCGGCAATCCGGAAACCCTCTACCTGTCCGGCGGACTCTGCGACAACCCGCTGTTTGTCGCCTCGCTGCCCTGCAAGGTGCACCCCTTGGGAAGATTTGTGCTGCTGAAGGGCCTGGAGGAATCAGCCGGAAAGTGTGGAGAGTTACTCCAGGTCAGCCAGACAACATGACAACCTTTTCCCGATCATAATTGTAACTATTCAGCTGCATGACGTTTTCAGCCACAGACACCACAATCTACACCTGCCGCCTGAAGAGTTTTGAGGAAAACCTGGGGCTTCTTCTGGATCGCACTGGACTGCTGGAGAGACTTTCGGGAAATGACACCATCCTCATCAAACCGAACCTGGTTGAAGCGCTGGAGCCGCCGATCACCACTCCGGTTCTCCTGGTTGAACTGCTCATCGACTATTTGCGCAACAGCCTTTCCGGCTGCAGGATCATCATCGGCGAAGGCACAGGTTCACTCCAATACGACACCCATCACAACTTTTCCTTCCTGGGCTATAGTGGCCTTGCAGAAAAAATGGGTGTTGAGCTCATTGACCTCAATGAAGAGGAGTTGATTCACAAGGAAAACGTGGAATGTAGCCGCTGGCCAGAGATGTACCTGCCCAGAATACTTGATGAGGTATTTTTACTCTCGGTTCCTGTTCTCAAGGCCCACACCCTGGCCAAAGTGACCCTGACCATGAAAAACATGATGGGCTGCCCGCCACCAAAACATTATCAGGGTGGCGGCTACTGGGGCAAATCAAAATTTCACCATCGGGTTCACGAGGCAATTTTTGATCTTAACCGATACCGCTGTCCGGATTTCACTCTCCTGGATGCCTCCATCGGCATGGCCCAGGCCCACCTCTGGGGGAATCACTGCAACCCTCCAGTCAATCGGCTTGTTGCCGGCTGGGATCCGGTGGCCATAGATGCCTACGGCGCTTCACTGCTCGGCTTCAACTGGCAGGACATCGATCATATCCGGTTGGCCCACGAAGTTCTCGGCCTGGCGGAACCGCTGCAGGTCTGTGAGGTGGAGTAAACAGCCGCTACTTCTTTTTCGCCGCCTTTTTCAAGGCCTTCTTTGACTTTTTATCCTTCCTGGCCTTCTTCTTGTCAATTTTTTTGGCCTTTTTCTTATCCGCCTTTTTTTTCTTCTTCAGCTTGGTCTTTTTCTTCTTATACTTTCGCCTGTCCTCGAGGTCACAGCGGCCCCTCAGTGGGCATCTCGAACACATCTTGCCCTTTTTGGCGACCTTCTTACAACACTTCTTTTTCAGTTTCTTTTTGGCCATGATCACACGATTGGTTGAGTGTTAAACATTCAATAATGAGAATACTTGCGAATACCTTAAAGCGGAAAAGGTAAATAGTAAACGACTGAATCCCGCTATGATACAAACAGGGACCGGGCGAAGCAAAATGATCAATTCTAAAGGATCACCACGGTAATACCGCGATTTTTCTGATTGAGATAACGGTTATTGCGGAGTTGTGGATAGCGGTGAAACAGGCTGCGCACCGGGCCTGATCTGCGCGAGAGATCCTCTCCCGCGATATAGCTGTTGAGATCACCCCTGCGACAGAGATAATCAAGGGTCTTACGGCACTCCCTGCCGATCACCCCGCCCTTCCCACTGGAACCATAACCGTGAATAAGGGTGACCACCCGGTAATTCTCCCGCCTTGCCGATGCAAGCTCGACGGTAAGTTTCTTCAAGGCAGTCTCAACCATGGGACGGCCTTCCTCCAGGTTGACTGTCTTGTGAAACGACTCAGGCCTGGTTGTTGTTCCACCCTGATCAAGCTTGCTCCTGCAGAATGGACAATGCAATGAGGAGCCGGGGATCTCGTTACCGCAGACGGGGCAGAGTTGCATGACTGAGACCAGAAAAAACTGACAGGTTACCGGTGGAGCCCGGCAACCAGAGTTCTGGCCCTGGCGATTGCCTTTTCAAGTTTCTTCGAGCGTGAACCCTTGATCCTGCCGATGAGGTTTTCCAGGGCCTCGTCAATCTCGTCTACCTTTTCCTCAACCCGGTCAAGAGTTGTCAACGGTACCAGAGCGGCCATGGGCCTTCCCGATCGCTCAATGACATAGGATTCATCCAGTAATGCCGCCTTGTCAAGAATCTGGCCAAAATTTTTTCTGGCATACATGGCTGTGATTGTCTTCTTCACCTGTTCTCCCCAAATTTCTTCATTTAACTGGTATCAGTTTCTTGTTGCTGAGATCACCGCATCCATCTGGCGGAGATGTTGAAGCACTGTCTGCAGATGATTCAGGTCCTCGACCTCCAGGGTGACTGCAAGCTCGGCGGTTTCGGCCGGGGTTGTTCGTGCTGAAATTTCCAGGATATTGACATCATCGGCATTGATTGCCGAACTGATGGAGGCAAAAATACCTTTTCGGTTTTCCGCACTGATATGAACTTTTACCTGATGACGGCTGCTGTTGGACCCTGACCAATAGACCTCAATCCAGCGATGGGGATCACTGGAAAGCAGATTGGGGCACTCTGCCTTATGAACGGAGACCCCCCGACCGGTGGTAATGAAACCGACAATGGCGTCTCCCGGCACCGGATTACAACACTGGCTCACCTTAACCAGCATATCGTCAATACCGTCGATGCGGATAATCGATCCGCTGCCTTCTACCGCCTGGCTGTCATGACGGATCATCAGCCCTGCAAGCTCTTCGGGGCTCATCTCTTTTTCCGGCTCTATCACTCCTCTCAATTCAGGGGGTTGAAGAGCCTTGAGCAGGGTGCGGACTGTAATATTGCCGTTGCCCACCTTGACCAGCATATCATCCAGGGAGTGACAGTGAAGTTCTTTTAAAAGTATCTTCACATGGCCCGACTTAACCAGTTTTTTCAAGGTTGTGCCGTTGGCCTTGAGCTCACGCTCACAGATCTCCCGCCCCAGGTTCAGCGCCTTGACCTTTTCTTCCTTACGGAGAAAGGTACGAATACAGGACTTGGCCCGGCTGGTCTTGGCCAGGTTAAGCCAGCCCCGATTGGGAAACGAGCTCTTTGAGGTGATGATCTCAACGATATCACCGTTCTGCAGCTCATACTTGAGCGGCACCAGCCGTCCGCTGATCTTGGCGCCGACACAGTGGTTACCCACCTCTGTATGAATGGCAAAGGCAAAATCAATGGGAGTGGAGCCCTGGGGAAACTCCTTGACCTCACCATCAGGAGTTAAAGCATAAACATCGGGCTCATAGAATTCCCCCCTGACACTATCGAGGAATTCCCTGGGATCTTCAACATCCTGGAGGTGCTGAACGAGTTTCTTGAGATCCTGGAAGAGTTTGGTGTCCTTGGGATTGGCACTTTGTCCCTCCTTGTAGGCCCAGTGTGCCGCAATCCCCTCCTGGGCAACACGGTCCATACCCTCGGTGCGGATCTGGATCTCAATGAAATGGCCCCTCGGCCCGGCAACAGTGGTGTGCATGGACTGATAGTTGTTGGCCTTGGGGACCGAGATAAAATCCTTGATCCGGCCGGGAATGGGCGCCCAGTTGGCATGAACAACTCCGAGGGCTTCATAACACTCATTGACGGTGTTGACGATGATACGAAAGGCAACCTTGTCGTAGACCCTCTCAAGCGGAATTTTCTGGGCCTGGAGCTTTTTAAAGATGGAGTAAAGATGCTTTGGGCGGCCGATAATCCTCTTTGGCCACACCTTATTCTCACCCAGCTTGTTGTGGAGAATGGAGATGACCTCCTCCACATAGGTCTGGCGTTCTTCAAGGGAACTTTCAAGCTTGGTGGTCAACTCCAGAAACTCTTCGGGGTAAAGAAACTGAAAAGAAAGGTCCTCGAGCTGCCTTTTCAGCCAGTCAATACCGAGCCGGCTGGCCAGTGGAGCATAGAGATCCATTGTTTCTCTTGCGATCTCACGCTGCCGCTCCTGGTCAACGTTCTCCAGGGAGCTCATATCCTGGAGCCGGTCAGCCAGCTTGACCAGCAGAACCCTGATGTCTGCGGCAATGGCGAGAAGCATCTTGCGGATATTTTCCGCCTGGTGGGTCAGTTTGGAGGAGTAATGGACATTATTGATCCGGGTGGAGCCGTCAACAATCTCGGCAACACTTGCGCCAAAGTCACGGCGCAGATCCTCCACCTGGACCCCCTCCTTCAAAACCCCGTGGAGCAGTCCCGCCACCACTGTATCCCGGTCAAGGTGCATGGAGGCCAGCGTTGAAGCGACCTCCAGAGCGTGCTGGATATAGGATTCGCCGGCAAAATGGACCTTGCCCTCATGGACCCGGGATACCAGGTCCCAGGCCCGGTCAAGCGCAGTCAGGTCTACCTCATGGAGATAACTTCGGGCAAGGATTTTCAGGCCGTCGGCATTCAGCATACGATCTTGTTTTCAAATGGATGAGAGCTCTGCAAGAAGAGTATCAACAACCTGCTCCGGTACAATTTCTTCAACCCGTCCGTCGGCCCTGTGACGTATCTCAATCACAGAATCCTTGACGAATCGTTTGCCCACCGTCAGCCGCAGGGGAATACCGATAAGATCGGCATCCTTGAACTTGGAGCCCGGTCGCTCATCGCGATCGTCGAGGAGCACCTCTATCCCGCGATTCTGCAGCTCTGCATAAAGCCGTTCGGCCTCGGCGGTAATGGTTTTGTCGTTGGTGCCAAGGTTGAGGATAATCACCTGACAGGGAGCCAGTTGTTTGGGAAAAATAATACCATTTTCATCATGGTTCTGCTCGATGGCGGCAGCAACAATACGGCTCACGCCGATGCCGTAGCAGCCCATGACAATGGTCTTGTCTTTGCCGTCATGGTCCTGATAGACAGCATTCATATCCTGGGAATAAACGGTCCCCAGTTTAAAGATATGCCCCACCTCGATGCCTTCGGTCATCCGGATGGTGCCGCCGCATTCGGGACACGGGTCATCGGTTTCAATACAGCGCAGATCAGCGACCTCGGCGAGTTCAAAATCACGGCCGGGGTTGACATTTATCATGTGAAAATTCTTTTCATTGGCACCGACCACAAAATTACGCATGGCCGCCACCTCCCGGTCAACGAGGAGACGGATGGAAAGGTCGACAGGCCCGAGATAGCCGGTGGGCACTCCGGTGGCATCATAGACCTGCTTATCGTCAGCCATGATGACCTCGGCAACTCCAAGCTGATTCTTGAGCTTGACTTCCTCAACCTCACGATCTCCGCGGACGAGCACTGCAACAGTCTCATCACCTGCCAGGTAGACAAGAGTCTTGACCAGTTCGTCGGCTTTGATCCCCATAAATTCACAAACCGTGTTGACCTTGCGCTTGCCAGGGGTCTCAATTTTTTCAAGTTCAGCCGCTTCTTCATCCACCGGGGACGGCAGCACCACCTCTGCCTTTTCCACGTTAGCCGCATACTCGCAGTCATTGCAGATTGCCAGTGTATCCTCGCCGGTTTCAGCCAGCACCATGAACTCGTGGGAAAAACTGCCGCCGATGGTACCGGAATCGGCCTCAACGGCACGGAACTCAAGACCGCAGCGCTCAAAGATACGCTGGTAAGTCTCATACATAACCTGATAACTCTTTGAGGCGGCTTCATCATCCACATCAAAGGAGTAGGCATCCTTCATGACAAATTCACGTCCTCGCATCAGGCCGAAACGGGGCCTGATCTCATCACGGAACTTTGTCTGAACCTGGTAGAGGTTGAGCGGCATATCCCGGTAAGAGTGAACATTTTTCCGAACCAGGTCGGTGATAACCTCCTCATGGGTCGGCCCAAGGCACGACTCCCGGTCATGGCGGTCCTTGAAGCGCAGCAGCTCCGGGCCGTACTTCTCGTAACGGCCGGTCTCCCGCCACAAATCTGCGGGCTGAACCATGGGCATGAGAATCTCCTGGGCTCCGGCCCGGTTCATCTCTTCACGGACGATCTGCTCCACCTTGCGCAGGGCGGCAAGGCCAAAGGGCAGATAACTGTATACTCCGGCGGTCAGTTTACGGATATAACCGGCACGGAGCAGCAGGCGATGACTGACAACCTCGGCCTCGGCCGGGGTCTCTTTGAGGGTGGGCAGCAGGATCTGTGAATAACGCATATCTTTATGGATTGTTAACTTTTAACTATTGGGTACCTTGAAAAATTAGATTTTTTGTTCAGAATCGAGGAATGATGAAAATTTTACCACAGACATATAGTTGATATTTCGAGGATAAAATTTTAATCATGACGAAGAGTCTGAGCGAAAAGGCAATTTTTCAAGGTGGCCTATTAACCTTCAATGTGTGACTTTCTACTTTTGACTTTCCTTTTCCATCTTCTCCAGTTCGGCCATGAAGGTCTCGAGAAGCTCCTCCTCCTTGACCTTTTTGAAGAGCTTTCCCTTCTTGAAAATAATACCGACGCCATTACCGCCGGCCAGGCCAATGTCGGCCTCTTTAGCTTCTCCCGGACCATTGACCACACAGCCCATGACCGCCACTTTAATTTTTGACTCCATGGTTTGCAAGTGGTCTTCAATCTTTTCCGCAAGGGAAAACAGATCAATCTGGGTACGGCCGCAGGTTGGGCACGATATCATCTCCGGCCCCCTTTCACGGATTTTCAGGGCACGCAGAAGCTCAAATCCGACCCGAATCTCCTCCACCGGATCCCGGGTCAACGAGATACGAAAGGTGTCGCCGATCCCCTGGGAGAGCAGGATGCCCAGTGCAACGCTGGACTTGACTGTACCGGGAATCAAACCACCGGCCTCGGTAACTCCCAGGTGAAGCGGGTAGTCGGTCTTTCTCGAAAGCTCCTGGTAACCGCTGACGGTGGTCATTGCATCGGACGATTTGATTGATATCTTGATCTCGTGAAAAGATTCTTTTTCAAGCAGGGCAACATTTCGCAAAGCGCTTTCAATCAACGACTTTGGATTTTGCGGACAGGGAAAACCATACTCCTTCAAAAGATCCTTTTCGATGGAGCCGGAGTTGACCCCCACCCGAATGGGAACCCGGTGAAGTTTTGCGGCCGCCACCACCCTGGATAGTTTTTCCGGACCACCGAGGTTGCCCGGGTTGATACGGATAGCCTGAGCCCCGTGTTCCATGGACGCCACTGCCAGCCGAGAGTCAAAATGGATGTCGGCGATCAGCGGAATGTTGATGCCTTCCCGTATCCTGGTCAGCGCCTCAGCCGCCTCCATATCAAGGACTGCCACCCGGATAATCTCACAGCCGGCCTCTTCCAGGCGATGGACCTGGGCGAGAGTCGATTCCACATCACGGGTATCGGTATTTGTCATCGACTGGACGGTGATGGGACTGTTGCCGCCGACAGCAACATCTCCGACATGAATTTTCCTGGTTTGACGGCGCAGAATCATGGGCTCACCTTCTTCAGACTCAGTTCAGCATCGGACCCTCTGACGTAAAGCGGAACGCTTGCTGCCGGGTCCAGATGGTTACCGGAGCGCAGCATCTCACAGCCGAGCAGGCCGATAGCAGACGAGGAGGGAGCGACTAGATTGACTGGCGCGGACCGGTAATATTCACCAAGCTCCTCACGAAAAAAGTCACCATAAGCGGTCAGGCCGTCACCCACCAGCAGAACCGGTTCATTGATCTCATTGATCAACTGTGAGGGAGCAAGGGCACGAATTGGACTGAGTCGTTTAATGGAATTGTTCCCCTTTTTCTGATAGAAGGCGCTGTAAACCTCTTTTTTCCGGGCATCGAGCACTACACAAATCAAACGCTCAGAGCAGCAGGAAAACGCAAGACTGTCAAGGGTGGAGACCCCCACCAGCGGCCTTGCGGCTGCCACGGCAAGCCCTTTCATTGTGGCCATACCGATCCGCAGGCCGGTAAAACTGCCCGGGCCAAGGCCCACGGAAAACGCGTTAAGATCAGCAAGCCCGATATCCAGCTCACCCAGGAGATAATCGATGGAGCCAAGCAGGCGGCGGGAATGGGTGACACGGCTGTTCAGGGAAAGCTCAGCCAGAACCGTTCCGTCGTCTGCACCGCCCCGGCTGACTGCAATGGAGGAACAGCTCGATGCCGTGTCAACGGCCAGAATCAGTTCCCGGTTATCCTGCTTGGTTTCAACCATGACATTATGCACCGCCACGCCCTCTTATCCTGACTCACAACCTCAATTTGCAAAGATGCGTGCAAGGTCATTGTAAAAGACAAAGACCATAAGGGTACCCAGCAGGGCGAGACCAATCTGCTGGGCAATGATCTGGGCTCTCTCGTTGAGCGGTTTGCGGCGCAGGGCCTCCAGGCTGAGAAACACCAGGTGGCCTCCGTCAAGGACAGGAATCGGCAACAGATTGAGAATACCCAGATTAACACTGAGAAGCCCCATGAAGTAGATAAGATTCACCCAGCCGGCCTGCATCTGCTGCCCGGCAATCTGAGCGATAAGGATCGGTCCGCCGATTTCAGATGCGGGAATCACCCGCTGAATGATCTTCACAAAACCGAGCACGGTGAGTGAAATATACATCCAGGTCTGGGCCAGGGCCGAATTGAAAGACTTGATGAGACCGACCGGCTTATAAACAAGGGCATCTGCCTTGACAATGCCGATCATAAAACGTTTCTCAACAACCTCGCCAAAGAGATTTTTCACCTCATCGATGGCGGGTGTGACACTCAGTACGATCTCTTCACCACCTCTTAAGACAGTCACCTCGATGACTTCTCCACCACTGTCCTTGACCGAGTTGAGAACATCAAGCCACTGATTTACAGGCTGATCATTGATACCAATAATTCGGTCGCCGGCAACCATTCCGCCGGCAGCGGCGGGTGAGCCCTCATTGACCTGGCCCACCTCGGTGGTATCCTGAGATTCAGGCAGACCCATAAAGAGAAAAACCAGAAAAAAGAGCACCACCGTAAAGAGCAGGTTGAACAGCGGCCCTGCAAAAACGATGAAAAAACGCTGCCAGACACTCTTGTGGGCAAAAGAAGCTCTCCGGTCCTCGTCAGCCACATCCTGCTCGTCAGGATTTTCGCCATACATCTTCACATAGCCGCCCAAAGGCAGGGCGCTGATGAGATACTCGGTTTCGCCAATGACCTTTGAGTAGAGTTTGGGGCCGAAACCAAGAGAAAATTTCAGTACCCGTACTTTAAACAGCTTGGCAAACAGAAAATGGCCCAGCTCATGGACAAAGATGAGCAGGCCGAGAACGAGGATAAAAGAACCAATGGTATTCATAATAACTTAAAATTCAACAGCGTACGGCTGTGTGTGATGACTGGTTATTGATTTAATGTGTTTTCTTCTTTCTTCCATCTTCTGCCCTGGGGGATAAACCACCAAAACAGCAGTGTCTCTATGATGACCCTCAGCTTAGAGGCAACAGAATATGCTGAACTCCTGCCGGGGGTTATAGTTTGTCTCTGGCGATCACTGAGGTAATCACCAATTATTTCTTCGGCTTTTTCCGCATCAGGCTCATCAACAAAAATGGTCTTTCCATTCAGCAGGTCAATTCGAGGCCCTACTTTCAGTGAACCGAAGTGATCATTATGCACGAAATACTGAATGTTCTCAGATTCCAACAAACTTTTGAGAAAAGCAAGGTCCAGCTCAGTTTCCGGTGAGTACAATCTGTGCACGATTCTGATTTAAATCAATACCAGATCAGCATCCACTGTCGATTAGACGGGATGCAATCCGGCGCGCCTCACGATCAGCATCCAGAATATCTTCGAGGATTTCATCACTGCCGCCGGGTATACTCTCAACAACCTCCCTGACAACGGCTGCAATACGGGGAAAGGAGATCTTCTCCTCCAAAAAGGCATCCACCGCCACTTCGTTGGCACCGTTGAGTGCCGCCGGCAGGATGCCTCCCTCGCCAATGGCCTCAAAGGCGAGATTCAGTGCCGGAAACCGTTCATAATCCGGCGATTGGAATTCAAGATGACCACATTGCCAGAGCTTGAGCGGTTTTAATCCCAGGGGCATACGTCTTGGATACGACAGGGCGTAGGCAATGGGAATGCGCATATCCGGAATCCCGAGGTGGGCCATTACCGAGCCGTCGTGATATTCGACCAGACTGTGGACAATGGACTGGGGATGAACCACCACCTCAACATCTTCCACCTTAACATCGAACAGCCACTTGGCCTCAATAACCTCCAGCCCTTTATTCATCAGGGTTGCGGAGTCAATTGAAATTTTCCGACCCATCTCCCAGTTGGGATGGGCCAGTGCCTGGGCCGGTGTTACTTTATCGAGCTCCTCTTTGCTCCGGTGGCGGAAAGGACCGCCGGAAGCAGTGAGGATAATCTTTGCCAGGTCATCTTTGTGACCTGCCTCAAGGGCTTGAAAAATGGCGCTGTGCTCCGAATCGATGGGCAGCAGCTGGATATTGTTTTTTTTGACGGCATCCATGACCAGCCGACCGGCCATGACCAGAGTCTCCTTGTTGGCCAGTCCGACATCCTTTCCGGCCTCAATTGCCGAAAGGGTCGGCAGCAGACCTGCACCGCCGACAATGGCCGACACCGTCATCTCCGCATCGGGATGGGAGGCCACGGCAATATTTCCCTCAACGCCCCAGACGACACGATCTTTCCAGCGCGATCCGAGGAGTTCAATAAGCTGTTCACCATACTGCTCGTTCTGTACCGAGATCAGCTGGGGCTGGAATTCAAGGGCCTGCTGCTGAAGGCGCTCAATATTTTTGCCGGCAGCAAGGGCAACCACAGAATAGTCACCGGGAAACTTTCTCACCACATCAAGGACATTGGTGCCGATAGAGCCGGTTGAACCCAGCAGGGATAGTTTTTTCATCTTCACCCCTGCAGCAGAAGCAGATAGTAGAGGACCGGACCGGCAAAAAGCAGTGAATCCATACGGTCCAGCACCCCGCCGTGCCCGGCGAGAATGGTGCCGGAGTCCTTGGTGGCAGTGGCCCGTTTAAGAATCGACTCGCTGAGATCCCCGTAGATGCCGATCACTGCAAGGCATGCCGCAACAGGGAGCAGAAAAGAGAATTGAAAGTCTTTGCAGACCAGCAGTGCCATAATAACACCAGCCAGGACTCCGCTCACCACACCGCCGACTGCCCCTTCCACGGTCTTGTTGGGACTGATCAACGGGCAAAGCTTGCGGCGGCCAAAGCGTCTTCCGCAATAGTAGGCCCCGGAATCAGATCCAGCGGTTATAGCGGTCAGCACAATAAGCCAGCGGTTGCCGTTTTCCAGGTCAAAAATCAATACCAGATGGGCGGCAAGAAAACCGATATAGAACAGGCCCAACCCTACCCTGCTTATCATCTGAAATGTCTGCTGTGCATCGGTATAGCTGTGGATACTGTAGATGCTCAAGATAAGAAAGGCGGACAACAGCCCCGGCACGAGAAGCCGTGGGTCCTGAAAGGCGAGAAAGAGAAGAGGAGTGATAAGAATTGAGCTGAACAGCCACTGCTCCATGGAACTACTCTTGGAGCAGCTCATGGAGACAAATTCCCTGGCGGCAATCAGAGCTCCAAGAAGAAGGACAGGGTAGAATAACAAAAAAGAGCCCTGCAGGAGCAGTACAAGCCACAACCCAGCCATGGCCAATCCGGGGATAACGCGTGCCATGGTCTAACTGCTCCTGATTTGGGCACCGGTCTTTCCGAATCGCCTTTCCCGGCTGCCGAACTCTTCCAAAATCTGCAGGAAATCGCTTTTGCGGAAATCGGGCCACATCACTGGTGTAAAGAAGATCTCGGCATAGGAGGCCTGCCAGAGGAGAAAATTGGAGAGCCGATGCTCGCCGCCGGTACGGATCAAAAGGTCCGGATCCGGTAAACCGGCAGTATAAAGGTACTTGTCTATAAGGGATTCATCAATATCCGCCGGGCTGAACTCCCCGGCAAGGCATGCTTCTGCAATCCTGGAAACACAGTGGGCAATCTCGACCCGGCCGCCGTAACTGAGGGCAAGGTTCAAGGTAAGAGCTGAATTTTGGCTGGTTTTCTTGATGGTCTTTTCCAGAACTGAACGAACGGAGTCGGGCAATTTTTCCCTCTCGCCGATGGAGATCAACCGGATATCGTTTCTCAGCATCCGGTCGAGTTCACCCTGAAGAAAACTCTTCAGGATTTTCATCAACCCGCTGACCTCATTTTCGGGACGCTTCCAGTTTTCGGAAGAAAAGGCATAAAGGGTCAGCACCTCGACACCGAGTTCCCGGCTGGTCTCGACAACATCACGGACCGAGTCAACCCCCGCCTTATGACCGAATAGTCGGGGTTGCTTGCGCTTTTCCGCCCAACGGCCGTTGCCGTCCATGACAATGGCTACGTGACGGGGAATCCGCGTCAATTTCGGCAGGGCATCAGGTTCCATGATATGAGTGGTTTTCTGCGACAACGATGAAAAAAGGCTTCCATCGAGAATATCTCAGACTTCCATCACCTCTTTTTCCTTGGAGGCGGTAACCTCGTCGACCTGCTTGATATAATCATCGGTTTCCGACTGAGCCTCATCCTGCATCTTGAAAAGATCGTCTTCTGAAATTTCCTTGTCTTTTTTCTGCTTTTTCAGGATATCAATGGCCTCTCTTCTCGAATTTCGAACCGCTACCCTGAATTCCTCGGCCACCTTCTTGACCTGCTTAACGATATCCTTGCGGCGTTCCTCGGTGAGTTGGGGAATGGAAAGGCGGATAATCTTACCGTCATTGACCGGAGTGAGACCGATATCTGATTTAAGGATCGCCTTTTCTATAGCTCCCAGCATCTGGGGATCCCAGGCCTGAATGGCAATCATCCTACTCTCCGGGATAGTTAACGTACCGACCTGGTTAAGCGGCATAGCACTGCCGTAGGCATCCACCGAAATTCCATCCAGCAGAGCAAGAGAGGCCCGACCGGTGCGGATCTTGGAGAGCTCAGCCTTGTATGTCTCAACACTTTTCTCCATTTTTTCAGACATTTCCAGTATAACTTCACTCATGATCTATCCTCCAATTATAATCGTTGACAGGAAGCGGATGCGACCGTAACCACAGGCCTCACGACTTCCTCTTCAAACAGTAATCAGACTTCCCACCGCTTCACCGCAGATGGCTCTTTTAAGGTTACCGCCACAGTTCATGTCGATGACCATAATCGGTTTCTTTTCATTTCGCGCCAGGGCAATTCCTGCAGCCTCCATGACTTTGAGCTCCTGCCTCAGGACATCGTCGTAGGTCAACCGCTCATATTTTACGGCATCGGGATTTGTCACCGGATCCTTGTCATACACGCCATCAACCTTGGTTGCCTTGATAATCACTTCGGCACCAATTTCCAGAGCCCTGAGCACACCGGCCGAATCTGTCGTGAAATATGGATTTCCTGTGCCGGCGGCAAAGATGACCACACGCCCCTTCTCAAGGTGCCTGGTGGCGCGTCTTCGAATATATGGCTCACTGACAGACTGCATGGGAATGGCTGACATAACCCTTGTATCAACACCGCTTCTTTCCAGCGCGTCCTGGAGCGCCATGCTGTTAATTACCGTCGCCAGCATCC
>JBDLID010000042.1:0-22980 GCA_039715055.1 Thermodesulfobacteriota bacterium
GGTTTCTCTTGGCTGCGGTGATCTCATTGGCTACGGCCATCTCCGCCTGGCGCTTGATATCATCGGCTGCCTTTTCGGCCCGCTCAATGATCTTGGTCTTTTCAATCTCTGCCTGGGCAATGGCCTTTTCAACCACACCGTCAATATCCTTTTCAACCGTTACCAGTTTGGCAGAGAACTCCTCGTAAGAACGTTCGGCATCATCCTTCTTGGACTCAAGCTCCTCAATCTCTTCCTGGATCTGACGACGACGACCGGAAAGTCCGCCCGCTATTGGTTTGGCACCGAACTTAACCAGGATGATCATCAGGGCGGCAAAGTTGACCACCCGCCAGAACAGATCTTTCAGTTTCTCTGGAGAGAGACTGTCTCCATGATGGACGGCCTCGCCGTGTTCGTCGGCTGCTGCGTGAGTGTCCGCTGCGTGTGGATCTGCACCGTGACTGTCTGCTGCCTGATGGCTGTCGACATGGGTCGCAGCAGCTGCATGATCAGCTGCAGGTTCGGCAGGGGCATCGTGTCCGCCTGCCGCCCATACATTTCCTAGCGCCAGAGTCAACCAAAGTGAAGCTGCAACCAGCACACTTTTTCCGGCAATTCGCTTTACCCCACTCATTTTAGAGACTCCTTCCCAGAATTTTTCCGGCCATGGCTGTGGCAAAATCATCAAGATTTCCCTGGAGGGCTTTTTCGGCACTGCCGATCTCCGTCCGAACCTCAGTCAGCTGCTTCTCTTTCATCTCATCCGCCTCAGCCTTGATGGCGGCAAGCTTCTCATCACCGGCTGCCGATGCCGAGGAACGGGCAGAGTCCAGAGCGGCTTTTGCCTTACCGGAAGCCTTGGCCATCTTTGCATCGACCTCTTCCTGCCGGCGGCGCGCATTTTCCTCAAGCGTGGCGATATCATCCTGCATAGACTGCAGGCGTTCAGCCCGCTCTCTTAAAACCCTTCTCACCGGCTTGTAAATGATACCGTTCAGAACAAACATGAGTATAACAATGTTCACCATCTGAATGACCAAGGTGATATCCATCGTAATCATTTTTATGCGCTCCTGATTAGCTAAGATAACTTAAAAAACCGATTCGCCAGTGAATGGCGACTCACTCATAAATGAATGGCGGTTCACAATCCGAAATCCGGTTTTACCTTAAAACAGTTTCGCTGTCAACGATTTTATCCCATTTGTTCATAACTCGATTTGGCTCTATTTGTGAACAGAATCAAGGGGTAAAAATAACAGCAACCTTTTTAAGCGAAAAATTAAGCGCTTAATAAGTTTCTAACAATTTCAGGCACCGCCTCAACTGCCTCAGACAATTTATCCGGCATGTTTCCACCGGCCTGTGCCATGTCAGGTCGACCGCCGCCTTTGCCTCCGACAATGGCCGCCACCCGGTTGACTATTTCCCCGGCTTTGATTGTTTTCGTCAAGTCTTTTGACACCAGTGCCAGCAGGGCTACCTTGTCGTCAACAACACCACCGAGAACCGCAACACCGGAGTCCATGGAGTCCCGAACCTTGTCGCCGATCTCACGAAGGGTTTTGGCACTGTCAAGAGGTACAGCGGCGGCGGCCACTTTGATCCCCTCCACATCAGTTGCTCCACTGATAATTTCATCCAGACCACCGGATGCCAGCCGGGTTGTCAGCTCCATGACCTGTTTTTCCAACCCCTTGTTGTCTGCCAGAAGAGTGGTCACCTTGTCCTTCAACCCGTCAGCTTGCGTTGACAGAGCCTCGCAGAGCTCATTTTCACGGGCCGCAAGCGCCTGTAGATGCGCATAAGCCGAACGACCGGTGAGGGCCTCAATGCGGCGCACGCCGGAAGCAATACCGGCCTCTGAAATAATCTTGAACAGACCTATGGCACCGGTGGAATGAACATGGGTACCACCGCACAGTTCCATGGAAAAACCAGGAACCGTAACCACCCGCACCTCATCACCGTACTTCTCACCAAACAGGGCAGTGGCACCCTGGGCAACAGCCTCATCCCTGGTGAGAAACGCAGTATCAAGCTCCTGGTTGCTCAGCACCACTTCCATAACTCTTTTTTCAATGCGGCCAATCTCCTCTGCGCTCAACGGGGAAAAATGGGTAAAGTCAAAACGAAGGCGGTCAGGCCCGACCAGTGAGCCGGCCTGCTTGATGTGGTCGCCGAGGACTTCTTTCATGGCCGCCTGAAGGAGATGGGTAGCGCTGTGATTGGCCTCGGTTGCCCTGCGTTCGTCGGCAGTAACTGCGAGGTTGACACTTTCACCTTTTGATAACCGACCGTTTGTCACTTGAACCTGATGAAGAATAATCCCTTCAGCCGGTGAAATAGTACCGGACACCGCAGCACTGCCGCCGTCCCACTCAACCTGACCGACATCACCAACCTGACCTCCGGATTCGGCATAGAAGGGGGTGGATGAAACAAATATCCGCCCGGACTCGCCTGCTGCCAGAGACTCAACTGCCAGTCCGTCCTCACCGAGGACAGCCACAACCCTGGTCTCTCCATCGAGGTGTTCGTAGCCAGTGAACTCACTGCGTTCACCAGATTGTTCAATCTCTTTTACACCCTCTTCCTTCAGTTTGACATTTTCCCCTTTCCAGGAAGCCCGGGACTGGGCACGCTGCCTCTCCATTGCCTGCTCAAAGCCCTGCTCATCAAATGCAATACCCTTTTCCAATGAAATATCACGGACGATATCAACCGGAAAACCAAATGTGTCATAGAGTTTGAAGATGAAATCTCCGGAGATGGTGGATTCACTGGAGTCAGCAACCCGTTCGATCTCTTCATCAAGAAGTCCCAGGCCATGCTCCAGGGTCTCGCGAAAACGCTCCTCCTCGTTGGTGACCACCTTTTCAAGGAGTTCGCTGATATCTCTCAGCTGAGGATAGGCATCGGCCATATCATCGACTACCACCTTACAGATGGTGTGCATAAACAACTTTTTCAGGCCGAGGTTACGGCCGTAGCGGATAGCCCGCCGCATGACGCGCCTGAGCACATAGCCCCTGCCTTCATTTGAGGGAAGGACGCCATCGGAAACAAGGAAGGTGGCCGCCCGGCAATGATCGGCAATGACCCGCATGGCAGTGGTGTCTGAGCCCTTTTCTCCATAGCGGCAGCCGGAGAGTTTCTCAAGGGCCTCAACCACTGGAGTGAACAGATCGGAATCGTAGTTATTGAGCTTGCCCTGGAGAACGGCAGCAACCCGTTCAAGGCCCATGCCGGTATCAATACTTGGCTTGGGCAGCGGTGTCATGGTTCCGTCCTCACTGCGATTAAACTGCATGAAGACCAGGTTCCATAACTCAAGAAAACGATCACAATCGCAGCCTACCGCACAGTCCGGCCGATCACAGCCCGCCTCAGGCCCCTGATCGATATGAATCTCGGAACACGGTCCGCAGGGACCGGTATCGCCCATGGCCCAGAAATTGTCTTTTTCGTCAAGCCGGACGATTCTTCCCTTGGGCAGTCCCTCGATCTTTTCCCAGAGCTCAAAAGCCTCATCATCATCCTCGAAAACAGAAACCCACAGCTGGTCGGCAGGAAGGCCCAGTTCATCAACCAGGAACTCCCAGGCATAATCAATGGCCTCTTTCTTGAAGTAGTCGCCAAAGGAGAAGTTGCCGAGCATCTCAAAAAACGTGTGGTGCCGCGCGGTATAACCGACATTTTCAAGATCATTATGCTTACCGCCTGCCCGCACACATCGCTGGGAGGTGACAGCCCGGTTGTAGTCCCGTTTGTCTTCTCCCATGAACACCGTTTTGAACTGTACCATTCCGGCATTGGTAAAAAGAAGAGTGGGGTCATCCTGAGGGACCAGAGATGAACTCTCGATCACGGCATGATCATGTCTGGCAAAGTAGTCTAGAAATCTTTTGCGAATTTCGTTTCCGTTCATGGGATTAGAAATAGTGTTAAGTTTGATGGCGTCGTAAAAACTCTTCATCTCCTTCGTTGCTGTGAATTTTCTATCATCGCGACATACATCAGTACGCCGCGATGATAGAAAATTCACGCGCCTCGGTTATAAAGTTTTTTACTTAGCCATATGAGTTTTTGCTTTTTACAAAACCATCAAGTTTGAAGGGTAGCCTGAAGTATTTGATATCAGGCAGGCTATCCCGTAACACTTGACCCTTAAAGCTTACAACTGTTTCTACAAAATATGGGGCAGCATTGCTTTGAACTCGGCTGTTCCGGCACGACCGAGAAGTTCATAGATAATCATCTCTGCCGGGCCTACAATACAGCCGGCCTGCTCAAGACGCCGCAACCCAAGTTCATGATTAAGTGGTGAGCGTGAAGACACGCCATCACCAACCACCCAGGGAGTCAACCCCATATCAAGCAGGGACATGGCGGTCTGATAGACGCAGATATGGGTCTCCACACCGGCAAGTATCACGGTGCTTACGGTTTCCGGCAGACTGGTCAGAAACTTACCGGTCTCCTCACTTCCAAGAGCGCTGAAGCTGGTCTTGTCAAAACAGGCGACACCAGCCATTTTTTTCTCAATCTCCTCAACATAAGGCCCAAGTCCTTTTTTATACTGGGTGTTGCCGAAAACGGGCAGATTGAGAACCCCGGCACATTCGATGACCTGGCCCATGGCCTGCACCACCCGATCCGCCTCATGGATATGATTCATGAGACTGGCCTGAGGGTCAATAATCTGAACACAACACTGTCTGGGTTTGAGTAATCGTCTGGTCATGATGATCTGGCTGTTTTTGTTTCTCCCTGACAGGTCCATCCCATATCGAAGGCAGGGGCAGGCCTGCCCTGCCGGCTGCACTCGTCCAGCGATTATCCTTAAAACAAAAAAACGCATCCGTAAAGACATACGGATGCGTTTTTCCTGCTCAGAAGAGCAGTTTGATTGAATCAGGACTTAGTGATCCTGGGGCACTCCTGCACCACCGGGAATACGAATGTCCTCAACCAGATGCTGGATATGCTCGGGCGGAGCCTTGGTGACTGCGGATACAGACAGGGCAACAGCAAAGTTAATCGCCGCGCCAACAGCACCAAAGGAACCGGGTGAGATACCGAACAGCCAGTTATCCGGAGTATCCGGAAGCATGGCAGTACTCTTGATAAAGAGCCAGCCCTTGAACCAGAAGATGTAGACCAGGGTAGTACCGAGACCAGCCAGCATACCAAGTACCGCGCCGGTGTTATTCACCCGCTTGGCAAAGATCCCCATCATCAGGGCAGGAAAGATGGAAGACGCTGCCAGACCAAAGGCCAGGGCAACAACCTGGGCCGCGAATCCTGGAGGATTAAGGCCAAGCCAGCCAGCTACACAGATGGCACCGGCCATGGCAATACGTCCAGCCAGCAACTCGGTCTTATCATCGATATCCTTGGCAATAATACCCTTGACGATATCATGGGAAATTGCTGAAGAGATGGCGAGCAGCAGACCGGCAGCAGTAGAGAGAGCTGCGGCAATACCACCGGCGGCAACGAGAGCAATAACCCAGTTGGGAAGCTTGGCAATCTCAGGGTTGGCAAGAACCATGATATCACGGTCAACTTTTACCATCTCATTTTTAATGGATTTATCATGGAAATTCTTACCGACATACTGGATACGTCCGTCACCGTTCTTGTCTTCAAACTTGAGCAGTCCGGTCTTTTCCCAGTTTTTAAACCAGGTCGGGCGCTTCTCATACTCAAGGTTCTGAGAGACATCGGTACCGGTGCTGTCGCCCTGAATGGTATCAATCAGGTTGAAGCGGGCCATGGCACCAACAGCCGGAGCTGTGGTGTAGAGGATGGCGATAAAGACCAGGGCCCAGCCAGCTGAAGAACGCGCATCTTTTACCTTGGGTACGGTAAAGAAACGGGTAATAACATGGGGCAGGCCGGCGGTACCGATCATCAGCGACATGGTCAGTAGAAACATATTAACCGTTGATCCCTTCTGGGCCGTATAAGCGGCAAATCCCAGATCTTTCAGCACCATATCCATCTTGTCCAGCATGTAGGTTTCACTGCCGTTCATGGTGGAACCAAGACCGAGCTGGGGCAGAGGATTTCCGGTGAGCTGCAGGGAGATAAAGACAGCCGGGACGGTGTAGGCAAAAATGAGGACACAGTACTGGGCAATCTGAGTGTAAGTTACACCTTTCATACCACCAAGTACGGCGTAGATAAAAACAATCACCATACCGATAATCAGACCTGTCTCAAAGGGAAGCTCCAGGAAACGGGAAAAGGCAACACCGATACCTTTCATCTGGCCGATAACGTAGGTCAGGGAGGCGACGATGAGACAGATAACGGCAACCACCCGGGCGGTCTGTGAATAAAAACGGTCACCGATGAACTCCGGCACGGTGAATTTACCATACTTTCGCAGATAGGGGGCAAGGAGCATGGCCAGCAGGCAATAGCCGCCGGTCCAGCCCATCAGGTAGACAGAAGCGTCATAGCCCTTAAAGGCAATGAGGCCGGCCATGGAAATAAATGACGCTGCAGACATCCAGTCAGCACCGGTGGCCATACCGTTAAGCACGGGGTGAACGCCTTTTCCGGCAACATAAAACTCACCGGTGGTAGAGGCCCGTGCCTTGATGGCAATATAGATGTAGAGGGCAAAGGTTGCCCCGACTACAAGATACGTCATTAATTGAAGATTTGTCATTTCTACTCCTCCTATTTCTCTTCGACGTCGAATTTTTTATCAAGCTGATTCATACGCCAGGCGTAGAAAAAAATCAGGGCCACAAAGGTGTAGATTGATCCCTGCTGGGCAAACCAGAACCCCAGTGGATAACCACCTAAAATAGTGATGCTGTTCAACTGCTGGGCAAATAAAATGCCGCACCCGAATGAAACAATAAACCAGACGACAATACAGCCGATAACGAGTCGGATGTTTGCCTGCCAGTACTGTTGGGCATTAGTCATAATCTTCTCCTCCTTTCTTTAGTGATACAAAATGGTTTTCACTTTTCCTGATCAAAAGAATCAGGCCTACTTATATACCAAGCTGTCAACTCACTGTCAACGCTGGAAAACATTGGCATAACGCCATATTAGTAACGGAAATCACTACAAACAGGTCTGCAACTGACTCCTATTCTCTCTTACCAACTATCACCTTGGAATCACCTGTTTTTTCAATAACTGAGACTGCCGACCTTACCCGCCTGGTAAATATCACGCAGGGTAAGGAGCCCCCCTTTTCTAAACTTCTTGATGAGAAACAAAAAGAGATAGGCCGTCTGCATGGCATCCTCAAAGGCATCATGGGGCTTGAAGTCGGGAAGATTATACTCCTTGCCCAAATCATCAAGGTTATATGAAATTGCATGATTGTGTTCATGGAAATGGCCCAGCCTGACCCGCTTGTAGCCCTGGGCCATACGCAGGGTATCGATTCCGGGGTTGGACAGCTCTCCGCCAAGCACCTTGCGGGCGGCGCGATTCAAAAAGGACATGTCCATGGCGACATGGTGACCCACCAGAAGGCTTCCGGCACAAAACTGGACGAATTCGGGCAGCACCTCCTCAATTGGAGGAGCACTTTCCAACTGTTCAGGGGTAATCCGATGGACCAGGGTCGCCTTGGTATGATCCATATTTCCGGGTCGGATGTACCGGTGAAAGGTAGTGCCGAGATTGATCTGCAAATTCTCGATCTTGACAGCACCGATTGAGATAATCTCATCCCTGTTGAGTTTTAAGCCGGTGAGTTCAGTGTCACAGACCACAAAGGAGTAGTCGGCCAGTGGCCTTGTCTGGTCAAAGGCGGCAAAAAACTCACGATTCTCCTGGAGGAGAGGGTGAGGCCTGGCGAACCAGCTCCGCGGCGAAAACAGATTCACGGCCACTTCACGCCACCGGGTAGAGGGACTCAAGGAGGCTGTAGAGCCGCTCAATAGTGGCAAAAGCATCTTTGAGCATCGTACGGTCAAGATCAGAAAGATGGGCAGGATCGATATAGTTGTCCGGCATGGTTCCCTGCTCAATCTGGTACAGCTGATGGACAAGGCGCTGCTGCATCTGCAGCTCATAGGCATCAACAGCGACCTGATAGAGATCCTCCCTGATATGTTCACCGGCGACAAGCGCCTTGAGCCGGGACAGGGTATTGGTCTCTTTGATGCCGTGCCTCAATGAAAGAACCCTGGCAAAGTTGACAAAAGGTGTCACCCCCTGTGTCTTGATATCAAGCTGATTCTTGTGCTCTCCGTTTTTGTGGACGATAAAATTTTTAAAAAAAGATAATGGCGCCCGGGTGGCCATGGCCTGGCGGGCAAGGTGGAGCTGGAATATCTGAGCTTTTTGCGCCTCTTGACGGAGAAAACTGCGCAGCCTGTCCGCCAGATCACTCTCGCCAAAACCCGTCCTGAAATCAAAAAAGATTGTAGCATGAAGAATCTCCCCGGGGTCAGGCGAGGCCACCCAGTTTTTGAAATAGCCCTGCCACACCGAATAGGGCTGCCGCCAGCGGGGATTGGTGGCCATAATCTCTCCCGGACAGAGCGGATAGCCGCAGTTCACCAGATGCTTGATGGCATGATCGGCAAACTCTTTGAAGTAGCTCTCGGCCGCCTCTTTCTCCTGATCATTTTCAGGATCTTCATAGATAATGGCATTATCCTGGTCGGTCTTAAACGTCTGCTCCCTCCTCCCCTCACTGCCCATCAGCAGCCAGCAGTATTTGACCGGCGGCGGACCGAGTTCCTTTTCTAGAAGAAACAGCATCCGGTCAAGAATATGGTCATTGAGGATGGCAATCATCTGGGTAATGTTACCGGCCTTGGCCCCCTCCCTGATCAGGCCGCGAACAACCTCGGGAATCTTCTGGGCCAGCGGGTAGAGATTTGAAATACGATGTTGGGCACGGATCTCCTTGAAAAGATAATATGGAGAATGACCCTGGAGGAGCATAATGTCATGGGAAGTGATCACGCCGACAATACTGCCGGCCCGTTCCACGGCTAGGTGATGAATCCCTTCCGCCATCATCTTCAGGAGGACATCAAAACAGACGGCCTGTGACAGAACGGTATGCACCGGACCGGACATGATGGTCTCCACCGGTTGATCCACATCCATGGCATGGGCAACCACTTTGGAGCGCAGATCCCGGTCGGTGATAATGCCTACAATTTTTTCCTCGTCAACCGGGTCATAAACCAGCAGGCAGCCGACCCGGTGTCTGGTCATCTGACCGGCAGCCTCCTGGATCGTTGCATGACTGCCTATTTTACGCAGGGTCTTGATCAGCTCTCCGGCCGTCATACTGAAGAGATAGAGATCCTCATTGGATCGTCGACTGACCCGGTGATGGCGCAGTTCCTTATAGGCGGTATTGACAATTTTTTCGGAAAAATTTTTCAGATAAAACTGGGCAAACGAAGGCTCTTTTGCAATGAGATCGAGAAAGATTTCTTTGGGCAGAAGATAACAGAAGGTGTCTTCCACCGTCTCGGTATTGAGGTTGGCTGTTTTTTCCTGAATGATGGGAAGCGCCCCAAGATAGGCTCCTTCGCCTCGATAATCCTGGAGACTCTCCTCCCCCTCATCATCCACCAGAAAAACCTTCACCCCACCCTTCTGGATAAGAAAAAGGTGAGTCAGTTCAGTTTCACCGGCAGAAAAAAGGCGGGTTCCCTTGGGAAAAAAATCAATCCTGCAGTGACGAGCCAACCATGTCAGCCGCTTATCACCAAGCTGGTTAAAAGGCATGATCTCCTTGAAAAAGGAGATGGCCATTTCCGGGGCCACTGAGTGGACATCATCGACCATCTGGGGTGCTCCTCCATTTATCTCGGGACATCCCTCAAGGGGGTATTGAACGGGACCACATACAGGCCGGGAATCGGCACAAAGAGCGGCCATGTGAAATTATCAAAACCAGTTTCACATGGCCGAAAAATGGGTGGGGGAAAAGAGGTGAAGCAACTGGAATTGCCAGCCCTTTGGCCCCCATAAAAAAACGGCCGGAACCAAAAGGTCCCGGCCGCCAAGCTGTTTATTTTTCCAATGCCTTTTTACCGGCAATCAGATCATCAACAACTGAAGGATCAGCAAGTGTCGAGGTATCACCAAAATCCTCAAAATCATTGGCAGCAATTTTTCTCAACACACGACGCATGATCTTACCGCTTCGGGTCTTGGGCAGACCGGGAGCATACTGGATGGCATCGGGTGAAGCGATGGGGCCAATCTCCTTGCGGACATGGACACGCAGCTCGGCAAGCAGCTCAGGGGTATGCTCAACACCGGTATTGGGGGTGACAAAGGCATAGATAGCCTGTCCCTTGATGGGGTGCGGCATGCCGACAACGGCGGACTCGGCGATCTGCGGGTGGGAAACCAGGGCAGACTCGATCTCAGCGGTTCCAAGACGGTGACCGGAGACGTTGACTACGTCATCGAGACGGCCCATGATCCAGAAATAGCCGTCCTCATCTTTACGGGCGCCATCCTCGGGATCGTAGGTGTCGTCATAACGGCTGAAGTAGGTCTTTTTGAAACGCTCAGGATTTTTGAAAACACCGCGCAGCATTCCGGGCCAGGGCTTGCGGATAACCAGGTGACCACCTTCGTTGGCAGCGGCCTCTTCGCCCTCCTCGGTGAAAATGGCGGCATCAACACCAGGCAGCGGCAGTGTTGCCGAGCCGGGCTTAAGCGGGGTGGCATAGGGCAGCGGTGAAATCAGGATACCGCCGGTCTCAGTCTGCCACCAGGTGTCAACGATGGGCAGCTTCTCCTTGCCGATATTGACATGATACCACATCCAGGCCTCGGGGTTGATCGGCTCACCAACGGAACCGAGCAGCCTGAGACTGGAGAGATCGTAGCGCTTGGTCGGACCATCGCCGTCTCGCATCAGGGCACGGATAACGGTGGGAGCGGTATAAAAGATGTTGACCTGGAACTTCTCGACGATCTTCCAGAAACGATCCGGTCCGGGATAAGAGGGAACACCTTCGAACATGATCGAGGTGGCACCCAGTCCAAGGGGACCATACAGAATATAGGAATGGCCGGTGATCCAGCCGATGTCTGCGGTACACCAGTAAACATCGTCGTCCTTGAGATCAAAGACCCACTGACAGGTATGCATGGCATAGGTCAGGTAACCGCCGGTGGTGTGAACAACGCCCTTGGGTGTACCGGTGGAGCCTGAGGTGTAAAGGATGAAAAGGATATCTTCGGCGTCCATGGACTCGGGCTCACAGAAAGAGCTGATGTCCTCGGCTGTCACCTCTTCATGCCACCAGGTATCGCGCCCTTCCTGCATGTTAACATCATTGCCGGCACGCTGAACCACTACACAGTCCTTGACGGTGTCGCATTCAGACAGTGCCTCGTCGGCATTGGGCTTGAGCGGGATGGTTTTACCGGCACGAAGGACAGCGTCTGCGGTAACCAGGACCTTGGCCTCACAGTCCTGGATACGGCTCTGCAGGGCAATTGCCGAAAAACCGGCAAAAACAACGGAATGCATGGCGCCGATACGGGAACAGGCCAGAAGGGCAATGGCCAGCTCCGGAACCATGGGTAGATAGATGGCAACCCGGTCGCCTTTTTTGACACCCTTCTTTCTCAGGACGTTGGCAAAACGGCAAACCTCGGTATGGAGCATCTGGTAGGTGTAAACCTTGACGTCTTCCTCGGGCTCGCCCTGCCAGATGATAGCCGCCTTGTTGCGCCGCCCGTTTTCCAGGTGACGATCAAGACAGTTGTAGGACATGTTCAGCTTGCCGCCCTTGAACCAGTTGATCTCCGGCTTGTTAAAGTCATAGTCGAGGACAGTGTCCCACTTCTTGTCCCAGTCGACAAGCTCTTCAGCCCGCTCGGCCCAGAAACCTTCCGGGTCATCCATGGAACGATTATAAGCCTCCTGGTAGGCCTCAAGGCTTCCAACATGGGCGGACGCCTTGCCTTTTTCCGGAGGCTCAAAGATACGGCCTTCACTCAACAGACTGGTAATTTTATCTTCACCTGAACTCATCATATTCTCCCTTGGCAAGTTGAACTTAACGGAACACGCAGGAGGTAACCTGCAAAACTCCCTCAATTAATTTAATATTCACCGGGTGATCACACCCTCTACTTCAACACATTGACACCTTCTCCAGACATGGCCACCCTATGAATATTTCTGATGCTCAAGGTACCATTGTAAACAGAAGTCAAACAGATAATCGAATCGAAGAAGGAACCGAAAGCCTTTTGGGCTTCTCAAAACCTTTGTCAATGGGCTGAAAGCGCTAAAATGGGCCTAAGATATCCACTTTTCCGGGCTTTCTGTCAAATTAAAAAAACTTGATACAAACATCATTTTTTTTGATACAAAAACAACCATAACCCAAACCTTCTATAATTTTCACGAATTACAATCACCAGTCCAACTGATGTTGGTGCAGCCCCCTGATTCTCCCTTCAAAGTAAATCAATTCACCTTGACCTGCACATTTAGACAAAAAATATCTTTACAAAAAATGACACATACGATATTAAATTTAATTCTGAAATACTTATCTGCTCGTCATGGTCCGTTACAGGCAAAACAGCCTCCGACCAGCAGCCCCTTCCAGCCGAAGATTCGTTACGCTTTTCAACAAAACATTTCTCGGCAAATCAAACAGTACGCATTATTCCCGATAATCATTGATCGAAACGATCGGAGAAGGAGCTTTACGTGGAAAATGATCAAATAGACGCCTTGTCCAAACTGATGAAGTCGATGTCTCACCCCATCAGGCTGAAAATTCTTTGTCTGCTGCAGGACAATGAGATGTCCGTGGGTGATATCCGCGAGCAGGTCAAGACTACCAATGCAAACGTCTCCCAGCACCTCAATATCCTTCGCGGCCAGGGAATTATTGACTACCGAAAGGATGCCAACTTTATCTACAATCGCATCACCGATCCCAGGATCATTGAACTGATGCGGCACATGCAGGAACTGTTCTGTCCGACCCTGAATAAGCCTTAACCCTCTATAAAATCCTCCCCGTTTCAGCTGTGGTCGGGCTCACCCGACTGCCTGCAGCTTTTTTATCTCCAGCACTGGACAATTGGTAGTGGAATACCTACAGTAACGACAGTTCAGTTTTTCATTAAATAGAAACCCGTCCTCTCCACTTATTTAAGGAATACAACATGATTATTTCAGATTGGATAGCATCCATAGCCGGTTTGTTTATCCTCATCAGCCTCCTTCTGGGAGTAGACTGCCCCAGTAACCCGCTGTTTGTCAGCCAATATTTTCTGTTCTTCACAGCTTTTGTGGGGGCTAATCTCTTCCAGTCCGGCTTTACAAAGTTCTGCCCCCTGGCCATCATCCTCAAGGCTCTCGGGGTCAAAGCAACAAGATCCTGAAAGTCTGACAAATAGTCAGCCAACTCTCTTCATTGCCCGTTTCTGACGAGCAACAAGAATGTAAGGGTAGAGTTGTGAGATTAGCATGCCAAGGAGTATAAGTCCGCAACCAAAAAGAGCCCTGAAGCTGAGCAGTTCATCAAGAATCAGCCAGCCGCCCATTGCCGCGAAGGCACCTTCAAGACTGAGAATAATGGCGGTATGGGCCGGCGGCGCATCTTTTTGGGCAATCACCTGCAGGGTATAAGCGATACCGACCGAGCCGAATCCACCGTAGAGAACAGGGACTGCAGCATCAACAATCAGCTCAAGCCTCACCTCCTCCACCAGAAACGCTACAGCCAGACTAAGTATCGAACAGACCGCGAACTGAGCGGCCGACAGTTTGATGACATTGACCCGCGAGGCCAGCCTGGCAATGAGCAGAACATGGGCCGCCCAGAATATGGCACTAAAAAGAACCAGCCCATCCCCCCGGGACAGGGTGAATTCCTCTCCCACACTTAAAAAATAGAGGCCGATGGCGGCAAGGGCTGTTCCCAGCCAGGTTCCAAGAGGTGGAAAATTTCTCCAGATGAGCCCCAGAATCGGCACCATCAGGACATAGAGACCTGTGATGAAACCCGCCTTACCGGCTGTTGTCCAAATCATTCCCGCCTGCTGAAGTGACGCCCCGCCAAACAGCACTATCCCGGCAAGCACACCACTCCATAACTGGAAAGAATATTTTGGCAACTGGTCAGGTTGTCCCCACTGCGGTGCAAAATAAATCAGCGGCAGCAGCGACAGGCTGCCGAGACCAAACCGTAGCCCGTTAAAGGTAAAGGGCCCCAGGTACTCCATGCCCACCCGCTGGGCGACAAAAGAAACCCCCCATATCGCTGCAGTGACAAGGAGCAGGAAATCGGCTCGTAAACTTGCTGTTCTCATGCGGGTTACTATAGATGGCCTGTGGATCATACACATCAGGCATGGCTGAGTGAGCAGCTCTTACCAGATAACACCGCTGAAGAGGATGCTCAAAGCGGCAGGATATGCATTTCATCCTTGATTGCATGGTTGCCGGTCACCAGCAATCCATTACGACCGTCAATGGAGAGTGGATCACCAAATGAAATTGTCACATTTCCCACCTTGCAGTAACCACCGGTTTCGTAGACTCTAAGGTGCTTGCAGCCGACTACGCAGGTCTTCTCCAAGCGGACAGCCACCACCGAGGCGTGTGAGGTCTGGCCGCCGCGCGAAGTCAGCAGTCCATCGGACATATCAATTACCTTGATATCCTCCGGTACGGTGTCCTGCCTGATCAGGATAAGCGGTGTGGTCGGGTCCTCCCTGCGCAGCTTCTGAATATGCTCTTCGGTAAATACGGCACGTCCCGACAGGGCCGAACCTGAAACGCCAATGCCCCTGGTGAGAAACGAGCGGGAGAACTCATCACTGTCAACAAAGACCGAAAACCGCTCCTTCTTCTTGATGGTGATCATATCGCGGGTCTGGAGGATATAGAGGTCTTCAGGTTCCGGGCCTTCGAAGGTGAACTCAATCTCCTGCGGATTCCACCGCTTGGTGTAGACAAGATCCCGTGATATGGCCAGCAGCTTCTCATAAATTTTTGGAAAACGCAGCTCCAGTGTCTCCTCAGCCGACCGACCGTCGAGTTCAGCCTGTTCCACTGACACAGGATAGCTGGTGACAAGGCCGGAGACGATATCTTCTCCCTGATCGCCATAGGCGTAATCTCCCCATAGGGCGACCCGCTGAACCTTGCGATAGGGATGGGCAGTAAACAGTACCCCTGAGCCAGCCTGGTCACTGCGGTTGCCGAACACCATGGACTGGATGATAATGGCCGTTCCCCAGGAGTCGGAGACGTCCATGATCTTGCGATAATCACATGCCTTGTCTGTCCCCCAGGAGTCGAGAACCAACTCGATGGCGCCGATCAACTGGAGCCATGGATCGTCGGGAATACCAAGCCCCTGCCGGCGCACCATCTTCTGGTACTCCAGGGCAAGTTCTTTCATCTGGGCCGGGGTGAATTCCCGCTTCAGACTGACATTATGTTTTTTCTTGGCACTGTTCATCAGCTCCTGGAAGTCTTCCCGTACCATTCCCGAGGTCATTGCCCAGGACTGGATAAATCGACGGTAGTTATCCCAGGCCAGATACTCGTTGTCACTCTGGGCCACATACTCTTCAATGAGATCATCATTCATGCCGACGTTGTGAATGGTGGCCATCATGCCGGGCATGGAAACGGCGGCGCCGCTGCGCACCGAGAGCAGCAAAGGACCATCCGGGGAACCGTAGACCTTACCGGTGAGTTCTTCAAGCTCGTTGAGGGAGTCCCGGATACGCTGCATGAGTTCATCTCTTGCCTTTGCAAAACCGTAGATCACGTCGCGACAACGAAACACCTCAGTGGTGATGATAAAGGCGGGCGGCACCTGTTTTTTATCCGAGGTGAGCGTCACCAGGTTGAACCCCTTGTTGCCGAGATGAATCAGGTCATGGGTGTAGGGATTAATATCATGGAGCTGACTGACCACCTTTTCCGGGTTATAGGTCATGAGCAGATCCAGCATGGATTCGTCGAGAATATCCTTCTGGCTCTCCAGGGTTCCTATGATTCTGGTAATAAAGTTGTCCAGATGCTGCAGGCCGAAGGTGGAGGCAATGAGGTCACGAAAAAATGCCTCGGACAAGCGGTGGACATTATTTCCCATCTCCTCGTCATTCCAGAGAGGGCGGTACTTTGTGAGCAGGTTTTCTCCACCGATCTGGGGAATGATGATGGACAGGTTATTCTGGTGAATGTTTGTATAATAGCTGTAGATGACGTCTTTGACGCCTTCCGAGAGTCCACGGAAGATATCCAGATACTGAGTGTAGGAAAAACGACGGATCTTCAGTGAACTCTTGAGAAGAGCCAGATAGGTGTCCAGCCGTCTCGACTCGATGCCGTCAATGGCCAGCGCCTTGAGAAACAGTTCGAGACAACGGGCAATATCGTAAAAGGTGGCCTGGGTAATAAATGACAGGTTGACCGTTTCCGGCAGCCGCTCCAGGTAGAGGTTGGCAAGATTTTCCAAGCGGAAGGTGAGGCTGAGGCTGTCGAACTTACGCTCCCTATACCGTCCGTAGACCGAAGGAATATCCACGGCGATATGACGTTTGTAGTAGATATCCTCCTTGGCCTTGAATTTCTCCGGTGACAGAATCGTCTCCTTGAGGCCATGCAGGACCTCGAGAAGGGCGTCCAGACACTGCTCGGTGCTGCAGTTCTCCAGCTGCTCAAGGAGCCCCTCCATCTCAGGAAAACCCTCCTGGGCCGCCTGGTGCAGTTCCGAACGCAGCTCCTGAAAGCCAAGGTTATACTTCTGGTTAAGCAGTTTATACATCTGGACCAGAAGATCGAAACGACGCCTTTCGGCGACATTAATATCCTGCTGACTGTCAAGGTATCGTTTGCGCTCCTCATTTCCCCAGGAGAGGATATCGTTCATGGATTGAAAGTTGAGCTCGGAGCTGATCCGGTTGGCCAGATTGTGCTGGTCATCGACGAAAATGCCCTGCTCACCAACCTCATCGTAGACCTCTTCCGGCAGAAAGGGCTGAAGCACCGTCTTTTTGCCGTTCTTCCAGAAGATGAAGATCGCCTTGATAAAGTCGACAATCAGGTTGGAACTCTCCACGTGGCTCTGCTTACGGAGAAAATGAATGAGTACATCGCGCCGTTTGTGAATCTCGTCAAGCTCGGTGGACACATCACGCAGATCGCCTTCCGCCCCGATTTCATTAAAAAAGACCGGCATCAGCTTGGTAAACTGCTTGGCCAGGTTGTAAATCGGCTCAATGGGGTGATTGAGCAGCTCGGTGATGTCCCGCTGGAAGAGGTCGGTATCCTTGACACAGGTGCCGGACAGTTTGAGGTTGATGATGAGAGCCGAAAAAAGGGTCCCGCACCACTTGGGTTCCTGCATGATGAGCGTCAGCCAGACCCGGATATTGCCGAGATGGGCAGGGTTGGTCAGCGGCTGCCAGTCTTCATCCACCCCCATCACATTGGCGTACTGAAAACCGAAACGGACCACCTCCCAGAGAAAAGTCTCCACCATCCGGCTGTTGCCGCGATCAAAAACCTCACGGCCGAGGACCTGGATACACTGCAGTGAGGTATGGGGGTACTTGCGGACATTGGCCTTCAGCAGCTTAAAGGTGGTGAGCAGGAACTCCTCGATCTCCTCAAAACTCTGCTGGCGGATGAGCTGAACCAGGCTGCGGTTGATTTCACGCAGCGTCTCTTCATGGATGAGGTAGAGCCCTCTTGTATCCATGATTCGAAAAAGAAAGAGCAGCTTCTGATTTTCAGCAAAACGGTTTATGGGCAGCTCGTGATCATGCTCCGCACTGTCAACATGGTTGTCGGCCTGGATCAGCCTTTCAGGAATCTCCTTATACAGCCGGACAATATCGACGTGGGCCGGCAGCTCAAGGATTTGACGCAAACTGTCGGCGGTCCCTGACCCGGCAGGGATTGATGACAGTTCTTCAAGGTGATGCTCCATGGTTTCGTGCGAAATGGCAGAAAAAAGCTGGCCTGAATGGAAGTCCTTGCACAACACCCCGCAACGTTCCTTAAACCAGGGCAGCGGATCATCCTCGTTGAGCCAGTAAGAGTAATTTTCCTTGAGGATCGTCCGCATCAGCTCAGAGATCGGACCAAAATCAAAATCTGTATCTCCCTTGTCTGCAAAACCGAGCAGCCGGATGGCAATCTTTTTCATGGGGTGCTGACCCTGGACGATATAGCGCATCACCGGAGTCTCATCACTGTCAACAGTCCGCAGCCTGACAAAGTAATCGTTAAGCGCTGACTCATAGCGGAGCAGGTCATCCTGATCAAAGAGGGTGATCATCTTTTCAACCCAGGCCAGCTGGGCCTCAATGACCTGGGAGAGTAGGGTGCCGTTTTTGGCGCTCTCCTCCATGGCCTGGATAAAGAGATTGCCGAACAGGGAAAAGGCCTGGGGCCCCTGCTCATCCTTTTTGTAATAGTGACAGTTTTTCAGAACAAAACTGCGGAGCATCGGCACCAGCAGGGTCCAATTCCGGTAGGGGTGGCAGATCTCGTAAAGCAGCGACTCAAGGGATGCCCGGATGCCCTTGTAACGGACCACAATGTCAAGGAGCAGGTCAAACTCCTCTTTTATTTCAACCAGTTCAGCGGTCTCTGCCAGATTGGCACGCAGGGCGTCTGATTCCTCAATCAAAGACGTCTTCTTTTCATTGCTCATGAACTCTTTCCTTTTACTCGTCAAACTGTTGAAGGGGTACTTTCAGAAAAATAGAATTTCGGAATCTGCGCCTGCCTAGTTCAGAATTAATACGCTGGGCAAAGCCGCCCTGATATCGACCCTCAAACCTGATTGAAACTTTCTCCTATCATGACATCTATCAACCCTTTATCACGAAAGTAAAAAAGATGGAACCATGCAGGAGGGGTGATGGGAACCAATTTTAAAATTTTGGTGAGAAGTAAGACTGGATTCTGGAAAGTAACAAATCAGGTGCGCGGGCAAGATTGCCGTTCTCTGGCATTGACAGCATTGTAGACAGCATATCCAGCGGTGCCCCCTCCGAACTTTCCCCCGACTATCCTCCCTGTTCCGAGTGGAATCAAGTTGCTTGGACGTTTGCCACAGGGGATGGGCGGTATGCAGGAAAAGACTGGCAAGCTTAATGGTATTGTGTCCCCGGAATTTGCAAGGAGCGCAGCACCGAAAAACCCGGTTTATGGCTGTGCGGAAAAAACTTATTCAACGAATAATCAGGTCGTGGAGTTCGTTGAGGTCATCGTCACGGATGGGAAATTTCTTTTCCAGAATATCACCAACCATCTCGATGGCCCGGCACAGGGCCTGACACTGCTTTTTTTCATGAATGCCGTTGGTGATCACATCTACCGCCTCTTCCCACTGCTCAGTGGGGATGAGATCACTGATTCCGCTGTCGGCAATGATCCAGGCCCGGTGTTCCAGCAGTGAGACAAAAATCAGTATCCCGTTGGAGTCACGGGTTTTGTAAAGTCCCTCGCTGAAAAAGGCACCAAAGGCACTCTCACGCACCTCCATATCGATCTCATCTTTGAAAAGAAAGAATCGCTTCAAACCGGGATAGAGATTCATGACAATATGCACCCCTGTAAAAACAGGGATAAAAAGTCCAAGAAAAACCCACAGGTTGCTCGAGTGTAACCAGAACATGGCGGCCACCGGAGCTGTCAGGACAAGAGCCACGGCTGAAGCCGCAAGGGCACCAGCCCGAATTGGTGCCACCGGATAGTTGTTACTCTGTGCCACCAGCATGGGAACAATCTCGCCGGAGGTCTTTTTCTCTGCACGATGAACCGCCTCACATACCATTTTGCGCTCATCGGCAGTGAAAAACTTTTCCGCCATGGATTTCATCTCACCACCCTCCTGAGGCACCGCCGCCGCCGAAACTGCCGCCGCCACCGCTGAATCCGCCGCCAAACCCGCCGGAAGAGCCTCCGAATCCACCCGGGCCGACATAAAACCCGCCTCCCTTGCCCGAACTCGACAGCGAGGCCGCGATCAAACCAACAACCGCCCCCACCGGAACAAGGAGCATGAGTACCACAAGAGTGGGGTGGGAGAGAAAAATGAGGCCAAGGAGCGGTGCGCCAATTCCACCGGCAATGGCTGCCGCAACCTTCTTCTTATGAAAGATTTTGCTCATGAAGGCAAAACCGACAACAACAAAGAAAACCAGCCCTCCGGGATCCTTTTGCTGTCGCTTTCCGGAACTTTTCGTATCAGCGGCAACAAACTCGCCTTTGACGGCCTGAATCATGGCCTGCACCCCGTCATGGATGCCCTGGTCAAAACGGCCCTCCCTGAAGCGGGGGACAATCACCCCGCCGATAATCCGGCCGCTGATGAGATCAGTGAGGCTTCCCTCCAGCCCATAGCCGACCTCGATACGCAGCTTCCGGTCATCCCGGGAGATGAGAAGCAGTGCCCCGTTATCATGTCCCTTTTGACCGACGCCCCAGGTCTCGGCCACCCTCAGGGAGTAGTCCTCGAGGACCTCCCCCTGCAGGGAGGGAATGGTCAGCACCACAAGCTGGGTGGAATCACTTGTTTCCAGGTTTGCCAGCATGGTCTCCAGTCTTTCCATGGTCTGGGGTGACAGCATAGCCGCAGTATCGTTGACCCTGCCCTTAAGCGGCGGCACATCGAGGCCATATCCCGTAAACGGGACCGACAGGGCTGCCAACAGGACCAGAAAGAGAAAGAAAAATCTTATGGAACGACAGGATTTCACGATTTAGAAACTCACCTTTGGAACAATTTTTGCCCCCTCATCCGCCTTAAAGTATTCTTTGCGTTCCAGGTGGAGGAGAAACTTGTTGGTCAGGGAGGCGGGAAGCCTGCGAATGGAGCCATTAAAGTCTGAGACCGCTGCATTATAGCGCTGACGAGCCACATTGATACGGTTTTCAGTGCCCTCCAGTTGATTCTGGAGGTCGAGGAAATTCTGACTGGCCTTCAGGTCCGGGTAGCGCTCGACCACTACCATTAACCTGGACAGGGCCGAGGAAAGTGCACCCTGAGCGGCCTGAAGCTGCTGCATGGCCGCAGGGTTACCAAGATCCTGTGCCGAAACCTGCATGGAGCCGGCTTTGGAGCGAGCCTGGACCACCGCATCAAGAGTCTCTTTTTCATGGGCAGCATACCCTTTAACCGACTCCACCAGGTTTGGAATCAGGTCGGCTCGACGCTGGAGGGTGGACTCCACATCGGCCCATGCTTTGAAGACAACCTCTTCCTTGGTCTGGAGAGTATTGTAGCCGCAACCGGAGAGTACAGTCGAGACCAGGCCGATAAAAGCCAGTAAGAGTATTCGTTTCATGACAATACCTCCTGTCATTGGTTTTGAAAAAGCGGATTTCAGCCTGTTTAGTGAGACATTGTATCAACTTGTCAATAGTGAGACAAGAAGATTAGCCCCAATTTACGATCAGGATCGTTGTGAGAGACAGTGAAGTATCGCAAAAACGGCTGGGGGACAGGTTTTGATGAGAAATGCGGGCAAGATCCCGACATCTCAACGACAGCAGGGCCATGGAAAAGCTGTTTCCCATGACCCTGTAAAACTACTCAGAATATCTGCCAGTCTCAGAGCAATCGTTCACCTTCCATGTGCAGGATCAGGTCAAGCATCCGATTGGAGTAGCCCCACTCGTTGTCATACCAGCTCATCACCTTGACCGTGGAGCCGATAACCTTTGTCGACTGGCCATCGACAATGGAGGAGTGGCCGTTGCCCTGAAAATCTATGGAGACAAGGGGCAGATCCGTGTAGCCGAGATACCGGTTGGCCGCCTCTTGCAGTGCCTGATTAACCTCGGTGATACTCGTTTGCTGCTCCACTTCCATCACCGCGTCAACAAGCGATACATTGGGGGTGGGCACGCGAACCGCCAACCCGTCGAATTTACCCTTGAGCTCCGGGATGACAAGAGCTACTGCAGCGGCGGCGCCGGTCTTTGTCGGGATCATGGACAGCGCCGCGGCCCGTGCCCGCCTGAGATCAGAATGGGGGTAATCGAGGATACGCTGGTCACCGGTATAGGCATGGACCGTTGTCATCAGGCCGGACTTGATACCGAAATTATCAAGGATCACCTTGGCCATGGGGGCCAGGCAGTTGGTGGTGCAGGAGGCGTTGGAGACGACATGGTGACTGGCAGGATCATATTCATCCTCGTTGACGCCCATGACAAAGGTCTTCACATTGCCCTTGGCCGGCGCTGAAATCACCACCTTCCTGGCTCCGGCATCGATATGGGCCTGGGCCGATTCCAGGTCCCGGAAAAAACCGGTGCACTCGGCGACATAATCAACGCCCATGTCTCCCCAGGGGATATCAGCCGGGTCGCGATGACTGGAAACGGAAATTTTTCGACCGTCGATGGTAATTCCATCATCATCACTTTCCACCTCTTTATCATAGACTCCCATCACTGAGTCATATTTCAACAGGTGGCCAAGTGTTGCGTTGTCAGTGAGGTCGTTGATGGCCGCAACTTCAATGTCATCAAATGCAGGGTCCTTGCTGAGGGCCCGGAAAATATTTCTGCCGATTCGACCAAAACCGTTTATTCCTATTCGAACAGTCATGTCCCGCCTCCTTGATTAATAAGAACTTCAGTAACTGGTGTCTGACCATAAATGAGGGTTTTTCTACTAAATCGAGGCACAGGAAAAATTTTACCGCAGGCATATAGCTGATATTCCGAGGATAAAATTTTTCATACAACGAAGAGTTAGAAGAAAAAGGCCATTTATGGCCAGACACTAACTTTTTCGGCAGCACCCACCCGGAGTCTCGCCTGCTCGCTTTTCTATCGGCAAACAGAGACGAATGCGCCACATTTAACGATTCTTAATTACGGTTACGTTTTAATTGAGCCGCTTTTTTGTAAAGTTTTATATAGTGGCCCATCACCTCTTTCCAGGTGTAGCGGGCGTGAATCCGGGTCACGGCCGCCTGCTGCATCTCCCGAATTTTATCAGG
>JBDLID010000043.1:0-22934 GCA_039715055.1 Thermodesulfobacteriota bacterium
ATATCTTTAACACTTTTGCCGGCAGCAGTACAGATCATGGTATCACTGTCGACAAAACGAAAACTCAACTCACTGGCGAGTTGTTTCCCCACCGAACTCTTACCCGTTGCCCGGTAACCAATCAGAATAACCGTTTCTTTCATTTTTCATTCTTTTTAGCGGCCGCCTTTTTTTACAGAAAACCGCGCCACATGCGGCTTCACCAAAAAACAGGAACAATCCGGCTGCATACAAGGGGCTTTCTAGACAGACACCAGTTAGTAGTGTATGCTTTCCAGCAGATTCGTGTCAAGGCAGTTCCCTGACGTAACAACAAACCCGATTCACCATCCCCGCCTCCAACATGGGGACGGTCCATACAGCCATCAGGCACTATAGTGAAAGTGGATAAATATTTCGACTCCAATTCTTCCTCTTTTAACGTCTCCGGGTACAACACCGCCCGACAACGCCTGAGCCTTGTTTTTCTTTGCGTCTTCACCATTTTCCCTGGTGGTCTACTCAGCGGCTGCGGCGCAGATAGTGGTTTTTCCTCCTCTGCTCTGCCCGCCAATGACCATGACGCCCCGCCTCTGATCGAATTAGGCGAACGCTACCGGATGGCTCTGTCAGACAAAAAACAGCTCAACTATATGCTGGAACACCAGCTTTCCGGTCAGACCCATCGCTGGCAAAATCCAAAATCAGGTCACCGTTATACTGTCGTTGCCCAGGCTGTTTTTCCCCGGGGACGCCGCAATCAACCCTGTCGAGCCCTGAAAATCACGGCCACCACAGGCAGCAGAAATATAACAGGCACGGAAACCGGCTGCCGTAACGAACACGGCATCTGGCAGCTTCGCTGAATTTTCCTCTTCTCCATCAGCCTGCATTTCTCATCAACATTTTGAGAAAGCAACTCAGAGGAAGCGACAATACAACAAGTAGTCGAATAGTTTTCAGGACAAAGTGAACAAGTGTAAAAACAACATGAGTCGAGAAGACCGCAGCCGAAATCGCCTGGACTCATGAGAAATGCAGGTTAACTCCAACCAATAATCGAATTATGCACCAGGGAACATTTTCAGTCACCACCACTCAGCACATGGAACTTGTCGACATCACCTCAGAGATCGTGCGGGAACTCAAAAAAAGTACGATCAAGCGGGGAAGATGTTTTCTCTTCAACCCTCACACTACAGCCGGTCTCACCATCAACGAGGGTGCTGACCCTGCGGTTCGCAGCGATATCATCAAAGGGTTTCGGGAAATCGTCCCCCTCGATTACCCATTCAAACACATGGAGGGGAATTCACCGTCCCATATCATGGCCTCACTGACCGGCACCTCCCTGGACCTGCTGATCGATGATTCCCGGCTGCTGCTGGGAACCTGGCAGAAGATTTATTTCTGTGAGTACGATGGCCCCAGGGTAAGAAAGGTCTATTTTCGTATTACTGAAGATAAATAGGGGAAGGTACCAATGACCATTGATCCCCACTCCATGTGTTTCGGCCTCAGCCGTGACCTGGACCGTAAATCCATGTCCATATTTCTGCAGCTTCTCGGCCGTCCGGAATTTGCTGATCTACTTTCCCGGCGGCTCTCCGAGACAGACATTGAGAGTAGTGTCTCTTTTCTCACCGGCCTGATGAAACAATACCTTGACGAGGACGAGTATCACGAGCAGTTCCTCCTTGAACCTTCTCCCCATAAATAAAATACAGCCATGAATGGTCCACGCCTCAACGACCTCAGAGACTTTATCAGCCTTCTGAAAAAAGAAGACAACCTCCTGCTTGTTGAAGAAGAAGTCGACCCCTGCCTGGAGATTGCCGAAATCCATCGCCGGGTCATTGAACAACAGGGTCCCGCACTGCTCTTTACCAATGTTAAGGGCAGCCGATTTCCGGTTGTCACCAACCTGTTCGGTACTAATCACCGGCTGGAGCTGGCCTTTGGCTCCCGTCCACAGCAGTTTGTCCGTGACCTGGTTCAGCTCACCGAGTCGATCATGCCGCTCAAGATGAAAACGATCTGGGACAACCGGCAGCTCATCAAAGACGGGCTCAAGATCGGCCTGAAGAAAAGCAGTGGCGGCCCCATCCTCGAAAACCTGCAGCAGCCTGCCCAGCTTGACAGCCTGCCGATGCTCACCTCCTGGCACAGTGACGGCGGACCTTTTGTCACCCTGCCGCTGGTCTATACCGAGCACCCGGACGGCCGCGGCCACAACCTCGGCATGTACCGCATCCAGCGCCATGACGCCACCAGTACCGGTATTCACTGGCAGATCCACAAGGGCGGGGGCTACCACTATCATGAGGCCGAGAAGCTCAACCAGCCGCTGCCGATGACCCTCTACATCGGCGGACCACCGGCTCTCATGCTTTCAGCCATTGCCCCGCTGCCCGAGGATATCCCGGAGTTGATGCTGAGCTCGCTTCTCATCGGTGACAAGCTGGCCATGACCGACGATCCGCTGGGAGGACACAGGCTGGTGGCTGGTGTTGAATTTGCGGTCAAGGGCAGTGTAGCCCCCCATGTCCGGAAACCGGAAGGTCCTTTTGGCGACCACTACGGCTATAACTCCCTGGAGCATGACTACCCTGTTTTCCAGGCCTCCCACCTCTACCACCGTAACGACGCCATCTACCCGGCAACCGTGGTGGGACGTCCTAAGCAGGAAGACTACTTTATCGGCGACTTCCTCCAGGACCTGCTCTCCCCTCTGTTTCCCCTGGTGATGAAAGGTGTCCGTGAATTGAAAACCTTTGGTGAAACCGGGTTCCACTGCCTGGCTGCGGCCCGGGTGGCAGACCGTTACCCGCGTGAGGCCTTTGCTTGCGGCCTGCGCATCCTTGGAGAAGGCCAGCTCTCTCTCACCAAGTTTCTGCTCATTACCGACGGCGGTATCGACATTACCGATTTCGGGGCTCTCTGGACCCATATCCTGGAGCGGATCGACTGGCGAACCGACCTCTTCGTCTTTGCCAACGTCTCCCAGGACACCCTCGATTATACCGGGCCATCGGTCAACAAGGGGTCCAAGGCTATGATGATGGGACTCGGCAGGGAGGTAAAAAACATCCTTGCCCGTGAATTTAACGGCTCACTGCCCAAAGGGTGCCGCCGCCCCACTGTCTTTCTGCCCGGCACCCTCGTCATCGAGGGCGACAGCTACCAGGAGGCACCGGAGCTTGCAGCAACCGTCAGTGAGGAACAGGGATTGTCCGGCTTCCAGGTCATCGTTCTGGTGGATAACAGCAAAGAGGCGACCTGCTCAATGCAGGAGTTCTTGTGGACGTTTTTCACCCGCTTTGAACCCGCCGCCGACATCCATGGCGCCGTCTCCACCCTGTCACGTTTTCATGTCGGGCTCACACCGCCCATCATTTTCGACTGCCGGATGAAACCGTGGTACACCGAGGTGTTAGAGGTGGACCAGAAGACCAGGGAGCTGGTCGATGGCCGGATCGACAAGCTCCTGCCGCCACACCTGCGATGAGCGAGGTGGTTCGGCTACAGAAATACCTGGCCTCCTGCGGTATTGCCTCGAGGAGAAAAGCGGAAGAGCTGATTCAGGAGGGACGGGTATCGGTTGACGGAAAGACCGTCACTTCAATGGGCTTTAAAGTCGACTCTGCCCGGCAGAAGGTGCATTTTGACAACAAACTGGTCAAACCGCAGGCAAGTCACACCTACATCCTCCTCAACAAGCCGGCAGGCTATGTCACCACTCTGTCCGATCCTCAAAACAGGCGTATCGTCACCGAACTCATCGGAGATGAAATCAAGGCACGTCTTTTCCCTGTGGGCCGCCTCGACCTCAACACCAAAGGAGCCCTGATCCTGACCGATGACGGTAATCTGGCGCAGAAGATTCAGCATCCAAGCTTTGAGGTAAAGAAAAGTTATCAGGCCCTGGTCAAGGGATTGGTGTCCAGAAAAAAACTGGATCGCCTTGCCCGGGGAATCGTCCTTGACGGGCGTCGCACCGCTCCTGCCAGGCTATCGATAATACAGGAGAGTCGCACTACAACGCTTGTCCGCATCACCATCCATGAAGGAAAAAAACGCCAGGTAAGAAAGATGTTTGGGGCCATCGGCCACCCGGTGATAGAGCTGACCCGCATCGCCTACGGCAGCCTGTACCTCGATGATCTGGCCGAAGGAAGCTATCGCGTTCTCGGTGATAAAGATTTAGCGAAAATTTTTTCTAATAAATTTCCTTTACAAAAGAAAAAATAGCTGATTAAATCTAAAGAGTTATAAATCAAGTCGCTTAAAATGCAGCTGGCCTGACCATTTTTTTCCGGGAGAGCAGCGGGCTTTTAGCTCGGAGAACTCCCGAAAAGACTCAAATGGAATTATTCCTTCGGCCGGTTGCCAACCGCCCTCAATGCACAGGAGTGAGGCATGAACAAATCGGAACTTATTGAAGCCCTGTCACAGGACATCGACATCCCCCATCGAGATGCCGCTGCAATAACCAACACCATCATTCAAACGATGACGGATGCCCTGGCCAAAGGTGACAGTATTGAAATTCGCGGCTTTGGCAGTTTTGTGATCAAAAAGTACGATGCCTACGAGGGAAGAAACCCGAAAAGCGGCGAAAAAATCATGGTCAAACCCAAAAAACTTCCATTCTTCAAGGTTGGCAAAGATCTGCGGGAGCAGGTCAACTCCAATTTCACAGTTAAAAAGAAAAAGAAGAAGAAAAAGTAACCTCTTGTTTGATCGCGGGCTGAAATGATGGCCGTCATTTCAGCCCGCTATTTCTCTTCGTCTCTTTTCAGCACAGCTCCCACCAAATCATAGATCTGGGCCTCGTCTATCCGGACATCGACGATATCACCCGCTGACACCTCTCCCTCTGTGATATAGACACAGCCGTCTATCTGGGGAGCCTGGAAGCGTGTTCTCCCCTCAAGGAGCAGGTCACTCTCCCGGCTCAGCCCCTCAATAATAACCGGCTCTATCCTGCCCACATAACTCTTGAGTTTCTTACTCGATATGTCGGCCTGGATCGAACTGATCCTCTCAAACCGCTCCTTCTTTTCCTCCTCAGAACATTGATCTGAAAAATGCTCGGAAGCGCTGCCGGGTTCGTTGGCATAGCTGAACAGACCAACATGGTCGAGCTCGGCATGACGCAGGAACCTCTCAAGTTCAGCCATATCGCTTTCGGTCTCACCTGGGAATCCCACCATGATCGTTGTACGGATAGCGATCTCAGGATCAGTTGCCCGGATTGTGTCCACCAGGTTGTAGAGCAAACGATTATCGTAATGACGATTCATCCTCTTCAGCACCGGATCACTTACATGCTGAAAGGGAATATCAAGGTAGGGCAGAATTCTCTGCTGACCTTTAATCAATGACAGCAGTTCTCCGGTAATACCGGATGGATAAAGGTAGAGTAAACGAATCCATGGAATATCTGTTGACTCAAGCAGCCTCGGCAGAAGCTGCTCCAATCCATTTTTCAAACCAAGGTCATTGCCGTAGGCCGTCAGATCCTGAGCAATCAGGCAGAGCTCTTTTACCCCACGGCCTGCAAGACGATTTGCCTCAACGACAAGATCTTCAATGGGGCGGCTCCGCAGTGAACCGCGGATTGAGGGGATCATGCAGTAGGAGCAGCGATTATCACACCCCTCGGTCAGCTTTAACCACGATTGAAAATGGGGACTGGAAACAATCCGCGGCAGGGTTGCGTCCATGAGAAACCGGTCTGGACGATAGAGGCGCTCGTTGAGCCGGCCGGAAGTCAGTTTTTCGATCAGGGTCGCGATCTCACTGACACCTTCGGTGGACACAAAGAGATCCACCTCGGGCAGGTCCTCAAGAAGGTCCTCCCTGTATCGCTCAACCAGGCAGCCGGTGACAACAAGATAGTTCGGCCGGGACTCCTCCTTGATCTTTGCCAGCCCAAGGATCTCTTCCACCGCCTCTTCAACGGCAGATTGTATAAAACCGCAGGTATTGACGAGAAGAAGGTCAGCCTCACGAGGGTCATCACAGACCTCCCAGCCACTCTCACCGAGCAATCCGAGCATGACCTCAGAGTCAACCAGATTTTTTGGACAGCCGAGACTGACCGGATGCAGGCGGGCCATTGACAGTTCTCCCTTAGAGGCTGCCGTTCTCGGCAAGTTGCAGGAGCAGAGAACGGATTTTCACATTCATTTTTTTATAAACCGGTTGGGAAAAACCGGCTTTCCATGGGGTGCGCCACAGCTCATCAGAGACCAGAAAAAGCCCCCCAAAATCAATCCCGCGGCAAGCCGCCACGCAGCAGAGTGCAGAATACTCCATATCCACCCCAATGACACCACGCTTCTTAAATTCGTCAAGCATTGAACGAGCCTCACGATAAGGCGCGTCAGTGGACCACAGCGATCCATGACAAGCCTTGAGGTGTTGTAAATCGAGCCCAGCCTGCAATCGAGCTGCAGCCCTTTGTGACGGCAGAAACTGACTGTCTTTACTGTAATACCCGGATGTCCCTTCTCCGCAAAATGCCTTACCGCCAATGAGCAGATCACCAACTGTGAGCTCTTCATCGAGGACACCGCAGCAGGATAAAAGATAGATCCGTTTGGCTCCCAGGGCAATCAATTTTTCCAGGGCCATTACCGCCATTGGTGCTCCCACACCAGGCCCGGCGACAAAAAAACTTTTCGCCGCGTTCACACACAGGCTTGAATTATAAAAGAAATGTTTCCGCCCGCCGGCCGCTTTGACAAAAGACACAGCAGCCCTGGCGTCTCCTGGATTAACAAACAGAAGTCCCAGGGGCGGCAGCTTTTTTTCTCCGGGTAGCCGGTCGGGATTTAAAATGTACTTTTCCATCATACCCTGCAGACCTTGAGTGTGGCATTGAGGAGCCAAAAGAAAAGGGGCCCTGCAGTCACAACTGCAAGGCCCCTTCTGGTGGATCAAATTGATCCGCCTGATACGTCTGCGATTAGCCCATCAGCGGGTTAGCGTAAAGCAGGATCAGGGAGATAACGAGACCGTAAATGGCAACAGACTCGGCAAGGGCCATACCAAGAATCATGAAGGTCATGAGCTTGGGCTGTACCTCGGGGTTACGAGCGAGACCCTGGGTGGCGCCGTTACCAACGCTACCGATACCGATACCGGCTCCGAGACCTGCAAGTCCGATAGACAGTGCAGCACCAATACTAATCAGTCCTAACATCAAGTTACTTTCCATTGTGTTTCTCCTTGTAAGTTAATTTTTTTGGCCTTCTTCCTAGGTCAGTCTCTGTCGGAACACTCACAGACAGAGACTGTCAATACCTTGTTTTTAAATATATTTATCGGCATGAGCCGACAGCTATCAGTGGGCGTGCTCGTTGGCCTGGGTAAAGTAGACAACGGTCAGCAGAACAAAGACCATGGCCTGGACCAGGGAGACGAGGACACCGAGAATCATAATCGGCAGCGGCGCAAAGGCGAAACCGGCCAGCATGAAGAGGATACCGAGCAGGGTTTCCTTGGCCATGATGTTACCGAAAAGTCGAATGGACAGTGACAGCAGTCGTGCAAAGTTACTGATCAATTCGATGGGCAGCATCAGCGGAATGAGGATAGGCATGGGTCCGAGAAAATGCTTGATATAGCCGATACCGTTGGCCCTGAAACCGATAATATGATGAGTCACCCAGACAATGATGGTCAGCGCCAGGGTGGTGTTGATGGACGAGGTGGGTGACATGAAGCCCGGGATAAGCCCGATCAGGTTAGCCACGGCGATATAGAGGGCAAAGGTGGCAATCATCGGAAAGAGCTTGTCGGTCAGCTCGCGGCCCATATTCTCGAGGAAGAAATCTTCCATGCCGCCGATGAGGATCTCCCAGAAATTCTGGCCTTTGCCCGGCACCATCTCCAAATTGCCAAGGGTCAGTTTGCCAACCACGATCAGGAAGATCATGGTGAACCAGGTGTAGGTCATATAGGGTTCACAGAGCTGCTCAAGTAAACCGTTGCCAACAGGTGTGTGTGGTACCGGCAGTCCCAGTTTTTCCAGAATAATTGAAATAAATAGTATTGGATGTTCCATTTCCCCTCTTACCTCCTCCTGCTAAAAAAATAATGTCCCGCCGCACTGACGCTACTCAGCGTTATGGTAAACACTACCGTTGACAGCCCCAGTATCAAGCCAAAGACGTTGGTCCTGCCGCTCTTTATGAGAATCAGCAAAACCAGGCCGATGATGGCCAGCCGGAGCCAAAATTTGATCATATACTTCGATTTACCGATACTGGGTTTCTTCTTGACCTTGTTGTTTTCTTCCGTCTCCGGTGGAGCCTTGTCCAGGGTGTCCATGAACTCAGCCACATCCCGCTGGGCGGAGAGGAAACTGAGATTTGCAATCACACCGCCAGCCAGGACAGACAGGGCAAAATTCATGCCCATGATCAGCCAGGAACCGACAACGAGGACGGCAAGACAAACCCAGCTGAGAACCTGCAACCTTTGCAGAGAAAACATTTGATCAAGCACGGTGGCCGCCTTTAATCATCCTTGCACTGCTTGATGATATCAAACAGGCTCTTAAATCCGGCGGCAATGCCGAAGGCCAGACCGATAAACGTAAACCAGGGAGAGGTACTGCCTTCAAAGACCTTTCGATCCAGATAAAGACCCCCGCCCATGCCGATGAAGATGGCAGCGACAAAGGTAAAACCGATATGGCCATAATTCCCCAGAAGGTGGACCATCTCTTTGCTCAGTTTCGACATCGTTATCACCTCATCTTCGAACCGTGAAAACGGCTCGCCAAACGAACGCATCAGTTAGCATGACCACCTGCCAAAGTCAACGGTTTTTTTAGCTTTGCGCTAATTTTTTGAATGACCATTCAGTCATTTTAACAAATTTTTCGAGGTCTTCATCGCTCTGCGCAGAAGAGATAAATGCACACTCAAACTGGGATGGAGCGAGATAGATACCCTTTTCAAGCATTTGTCGATAATGGCTCCCATAACGATCGGTATCGCACTTCATCGCCGAATCGAAATCGACCACCGGCTCAGCTGTAAAGAAACCGGTCATCATCGAACCGACCCGGTTGAGCTGAACATCAATTCCTGCACTTTCTGCAGCCTGGGTAAGTCCTGCTTCGACACGCTCACCCTTTGCATTGAGATTCTTGTAGAAATCCTGCTCCTGGAGGAGTCTCAGGTTGGCAATACCTGCGGCCATGGCCATGGGGTTGCCTGAAAGGGTCCCGGCCTGATAGACCGGACCGTCCGGGGCAATCTGGTCCATGATCTCCGCCTTGCCGCCATAGGCCCCCACCGGCAGACCGCCGCCGATGATCTTACCGAGACAGGTAAGATCCGGAGTCACATTGTAATACTCCTGGGCACCGCCATAGGCGAGACGAAAACCAGTGATGACCTCATCAAAGATCAGGACAATGGAGAGCTCAGAGGTCAGCTCCCTCAGCTTTTCGAGAAATCCGGGGGCCGGAGGAACGCAGCCCATGTTGCCGCCCACCGGCTCGACAATGACACAGGCAATATCGAGATTCTCATCGCGCAGGGTCTTTTCAAGAATCCCGACATCGTTATAGGGGATGGAAACGGTATTCTTGACGATATCGTCCGGCACCCCGGGGCTGCCGGGAATACCGAGAGTGATCACCCCGGAACCGGCCTGGACAAGGAAGGAGTCGGCATGCCCGTGGTAGCAGCCGTTGAACTTGACCACCACGCTCTTGCCCGTATAGCCGCGGGCCAGCCTGACGGCACTCATGGTCGCCTCGGTGCCGGAGCTGACAAAACGAACTTTCTCAAGAGACGGCACCGCCTCAACCATCATTGACGAAAGAGCGATCTCCTTTGTGGTCGGAGCGCCGAAACTGGTACCGTCCTTGGCAGCATCGCAGACCGCTTCAAGGATATCGGGCTGGGCATGACCGTGGATCATCGGCCCCCATGAACAGACAAAATCAATATACTCATTGCCGTCCACATCAAAGACGGTAGCTCCCTTGGCCTTCTGGATAAACAGAGGGTCGCAGCCCACAGATTTGCAGGCCCTCACCGGACTGGAAACACCTCCGGGAATTGTTTTTTTGGCCAGTTCAAACATCTTTTTCGACGTTTCTACCTTCATTATCTACTCCTCTGCAAGATGACTGAAAACCGGACCTTTCTGTCCCTGTCTGCTATTCTGGGTCGCCCATGGTAAAATTGACAGAAAGGAGTCCGATACCTGTTTCATGGATACCTGAAAAAAAAAGAATATAGCACGTCATCAGAAAAACGCCAAACATGTTCCCCTGCCCTTGACCTTTTCAGGATCGTACACAAAATGTAGTCCCATATTAGTTACGCGAACCGGTTAACGGACATTTTTTCTTGTCAGGAAACCGGCCAACATGTACATTATATTTTACCTTTTCGTAACTATTCAGCTGCGCTTCACCTACGTACGATCATGCGGTCTTACATAGTACCGCCGGTATGCTGCAACCGTATGTTTGTACATATCCAGAGCACAACTGAACAGTAACATTGCGTTAATTTTCAAGGGTATATAGCGACCCTAAAAAAGGTCTGCCATTACCATTTAAAAAATTCATTTTAACGAGTTTCCGGTCCCATCAACCCACCGGCACTCACCAACATTTGGAGAAATACATAATGGCCAGTGACAAAGTTCAAGAAGTAAGCGATGGTGATTTTGAGACAAAAACCTCTTCAGACCTGCCTACCCTTGTTGATTTCTGGGCCCCCTGGTGCGGTCCCTGCAAGGCTATCGGCCCAGTTATTGAAGATCTGGCCGACGAGTATGACGGCAAGGTCAATATCCTGAAGATGAACGTCGATGACAACCCAGCCACTCCAGGCAAATTCGGTATCCGCGCAATTCCGACCCTTATCCTCTTTAAAAGCGGCGAGGTTGTGGACCAGATCACCGGTGCCGTAGGCAAAACCCAGCTGGTTGACCTGATCGACAAAGCCCTCTGATTGCTTTCCAACTCCTTCCCATTTTTGATGGGTACAAGAGTCAAAAGTGCCGGAACTGGATTGCATCCACCCGGCACTTTTTGTCTCGTGGGGATTGAATTGGCCACCGAAGGAGTCCTGCTCCGACAGGTCAACGCTGACAAAAAGTCGAAATTATCGATATGACATTGTCACTTCACTGAGGAACAGCCATGGACAAAGATCATTACGAGCTGATCATTCTAGGCGGCGGCCCAGCCGGTTTGACGGCAGGTCTCTATGCAGCACGAGCCAGGCTCAACCACCTTCTCATCGAAAAAGGCGCTGAGGGGGGGCAGGTCCTTCTTACCGACTGGATTGACAACTACCCCGGCTTTGTTGACGGCTGTACCGGTTTTGAACTCTCAGAAAAGATGGCTGCCCACGGTAAACGATTCGGTCTCAACACACTCATCGCCACTGTCACCGAAGTCAAGCTCGACACCCCTGTCAAACAGCTTATCCTGGAAAACGGCAAGAGTCTGAGTTGCGATACGCTGATTATCTGTACCGGGGCCAGGCCGCGTGCGCTGGCGGTTCCCGGAGAAAAAGAACTCACCGGCAAGGGTGTTTCCTACTGCGCCACCTGTGACGCTCCGTTTTACCGCAACCTCCATGTCGCAGTTGTCGGGGGCGGCAACACAGCGGTTCAGGAAGCCTCCCACCTCACCAAATTTGCCGACAAGGTGACCCTTATTCACCGCCGCGACGAGCTGCGCGCCACCAAGATTGTCCAGGAAAAGGCCTTTGCCAATGACAAGATAGAACTCCTCTGGAATACGCATGTCACAGGCATTGAAGGAGAAAACGGTGTGGAAAGCCTCCGCCTGGTCGATAATGACGGTAAGGAGTCAACGCTTGCTGTCGAAGGCATCTTTATTCTCATTGGCGTCATCCCCAACAACGAGATACTGCCCCTTGAACCCCTGGGAGCGGAAAATGACGGCTTTATCCCCACCGACTGTGAAACCAGGACAAAAATCGACGGGGTCATGGCAGCCGGAGATATCCGATCAAAAGAGGTCCGCCAGGTCATTACCGCCGCCGGCGAAGGGGCAACTGCAGTTCTGGCTGCGGAACAGTACCTGGCCAATATGGAGTGAAACACTTCCTGCTCACCGGTCTGAACCACACAACATCAGCACACCACCCTTAAAACTTTGCAGACAAATTTATGACGGCCATGCACCATATTTCTCCACTAAAACACCTCACCACTTCATCCCTGATGTTCACCCTTCTCTTTCTTCTTCCCGGCTGCGGATTGCTAGGCAGTGATGAAACAGAAGAGGCGGCAGCACCAGAGGCCACTATTATCTCACCGGCCTACGAACTGGCCCAGAAAGGAATGGAGGAGTTTAATACCGGAGACTACTATCAGGCCAAATTGCTTTTCAACGAAATCCTTGACCGTCACCCCTTCTCCAAAGAGGCCACCCTGGCTGAACTCAAGGCCGCAGACAGCAACTATCATCTGAAGAACTGGGCCGAGGCATTGATTCTCTACAAGGAATTTGAGGAGCGCCACCCGACCAACGAGGCCATCCCCTACGTTATGTACCAGGTGGCCATGTGCAGTTATAAGAATATCGGCCGCGTGGATCGTGATACATCAGGGGCCACCCAGACCATCCGCGATTTTTCCCGGCTACTCAGGGCGTACCCCAAGTCGCCCTATACCCGGGAAGCCAAAGCCAGAATCCTGGCGGCAAAGGAGTTCCTGGTCAATCACGAATATTTCGTGGTCAAATTTTACATCCGTACCGACAAAGACTCCCAGGCCATATCCCGGCTGAAATACATTCTGGCCACCTACCCCACCTCAGCCGTGGCACCCAAGGCCGCTGAGCTTCTCAAACGCCTGGAGGCCGGCGACGCGCCGGGATTCACGCTGTCATCGTGGTTCCGCGATCTGTCACTGCCCGACTGGCATGACTATTTTAAAAAGGGAAAGGGTACGGACGAGAACGGGAAACAGCTAAACTGACGCCTTCTTAAAAAAAGGCGAAAATGGTGCTGTCCCGCCAGCCGTTCAACCGACCGGCAGGCGGGGCCGGCAAGAAACAACCTCAGGCAGCGGCCTCTTCAGTAAGCAGGTTCCGGCTCAGAGAAACCTCCATGGCCCGTACAGGGCAAACCGGGACGCAGAGACCACAACCGGTACATTTGTCCGGGGAAAAAACAACTTCCATAGATGGTCGATTCAGAGCCAGGGCGCCCACCGGACAGATTCCGGTACACGCTCCGCACTGAAAACATTTTTCATCATCGCGGCCAACTGTTGCCGCCAACCGCTGTACAGCGACACCGAATTCCTTGACATACTCAAGACTCTGTTGAACACTTTCCTTACTGCCCTTCAGCTCCAGAATCATCAGCCCTTCCCTCTGGGGCAGAATATCCGCCTTAAGGATGTTAAACTGAACGTCATACTGTTTCACCAACCGGTAGATAATCGGTTGATCACTGGTATCTTTGGGAAATCGTAAAATAAAGATCCGGGTATGCATTCTATCCCTCTCTCTTACTTGTTTTGTTCATAATATCGTCACTGGAAAGGTGCTTTTACCACCACTCTCCACTTTTAGCCACCATTGAACACCCCGTCCCGCATTTTTGGCAGGCCCGCCTTCTCCAACCGCTCATCGAGATGACTCTTCAGCACATCGAGGTCTGCATCGGTATTCAGCTCAATCAACTGATTCGGCCCAAGTTCAGCGGGAGGCTCAAAGGCCTCCTTCTGTTTGAGATAGATTTCCCAGCGACCGTCTGAGACCGCCTGCGGATCTGCTGCCCGCTTGTCCATCCGCTCTCTCATCACCTCTTCAGGACAGCTGCAGAGGATAAAGACAACCCTGCCGAAATCGGCCAATGCCGCCAGGAGCCTTTCCCGTTCGCCTCTGGCCTGGTAGGAGCCGTCCAGCAGAATAAAGCGGCTCCCATCGGGGCCGGCATGTTCCCTGGCCAACTCGATGAGCCGGTCGTAGGTCCTGCGAGACCACTGGGCGGTATAAATCCCCTGGCTGGCCTCATCCTTACAGCTGGTTGTCGGATCAATTCCGGCCAGCTCTTTTCTCACCCGGTCGGAATTAAAATAATCATAACCGTGTTCAGCGGCCAGTGACTCGGCAAGATAGGATTTACCGGAGGCGATCATGCCCATGAACACCAGAAACGTCGTCATCACAGTCTCAGGCTGTCTCGTCTGCAGCATAACGCTCCGCCAGTTCGAAATATCGGGCGGCCTGCTCACGGCAGGAATCGGCGACCGCCTTGTCCACACCTGGATCGGCAGCGGTGAAGAGACCAATTTTGCCACGGACATAGGCACGGTAACATTTATAGAAGTTTAGCATCCCCGCAAGAGTCGCATCGCCCGACTGGGCTATAAATCGCCTGATAAAATAGTCGGACAGTTCATCAAGTTCATGAAAATCGAGGTCCATGGCCAAAAAGGCCACATCAGCCGCCACATCGGAGTAGCGAAAACGCTCATTGAACTCAATACAGTCAAAAATGTAAACCTTATCCGCAAGGCAGATATTGGCAGAATAGAGGTCACCGTGACAGTCCCTGATCCGCCCCTCATCTATACGCTGCTGAAACCGATCCTCTAAAGTGAGAAAATCAGCAGCATAGGCCTTGATCTTCTCAAAGCGTTCCCGGTCCAGCCCTGGGCTGCCGATAAAAGATTCGGTCTGGTCAAAATTCTCCAGGACATTGACTCCCACTGAATCGGCCTTGCCGAAAACAGCCAGGGCTTCACCACCTGTTGCTTCGCTGTAAAAGGGGACAAGGACATCAATGATACGGTCCAGTTCAGACTCATTGAGTCCGCCGGCCTTAACCACCCGCCCCATCATCTTCTCTTCCGGCATCCTGGCCATTTTTACCCCGTACTCCACAACCTCGCCGGGCCCGCCGAGCGAAAACCGGTCACCATCGAGGTTGATGGTCACCACCTCAAGATAGATCTCGGGACAAAGTCTGCGATTGAGAACAAGCTCCTGTTCACAGCATAACTTTCGTTTTTGCAGAGTGGAAAAATCGAGGAAACCGAAATCGACCTCTTTTTTCCACTTATAGACAAAATCACCGGCCACGTGGACAAAGGAAATATGGGTCTGGATCAGCTGCACCTCGTCCACACTTCCTGAATGACTGGCCGGATCCATGAGAAAATTGACGTAGGGCGGCAGGGTTGCATCACTCATTGTTATCACTCCTTGTAAATTAGATAATTTCAGGAAGACCAACTTACCAAAAGAGGGCCGATGAGTAAACCACCACTATTTCTTTACCGAAGTCTTTGATCATGCTAGAGTCTTTGAGACCGTCAGGACAGTGGTCAACCTGCAGTAGCAACCCTTTGGATTCAACTATGTTTGATAAAAAAACAGATCTTTTTCAAAACAGCAAAAGCCTCTTCCTCGGTCACTGCTCCATCTCCCCCCTTTTTCAAGGGGCCGCAGATGCCATCATTGACTACCACCGTGAGATGGCAGCAGGCGGCATCACTGCCCTTCCACAGTTCTTTGAAACCATGGACCGGTTTCATAAAAACGGGGCCCGCTTTCTTCACACCGAGAAGAAAAATATCTCCTATGTGCACAATACTGCGGAGGCAATGGGGCTGATTGCCAACGGCTACCCCTTTGAGGCCGGCGAAGAGGTTATCAGTTACATCCACGAGTACCCGTCCAATCATTACCCGTGGCGTCTCCAGGAAAATCGAGGCGTCAGGCTGAAACTGCTGCCTGACCGTGCCGCACCCGCAATGCCCCTGCGGCCCAATCAGCCCAACGGCTGGTCCATGGAAGATCTGGAATCGCTGGTCACCGACCGAACCCGGCTGCTGGCAGTCAGTCATGTCCAGTTCGCCACCGGCTATGCAGCCGACCTATACGAGCTGGGACAATTCTGTAAAGAGCGTAATATCGACCTGGTCGTAGACTGCGCCCAGAGCCTTGGCTGTTTGCCGGTCTATCCGGAAAAATATCATATCAGTGCTCTCGCCGCCTCATCCTGGAAATGGCTCATGGGTCCCAAGGGATCGGGGTTCTTCTATACCAGTGAAAAATTTCGTAAAAAGATTCAAACAACCATGACCGGGGCGGCCATGATGAAACAGGGGCTCGACTACCTGAACCATGACTGGGCGCCTCTTGACGATGGACAACGCTTTGAATACTCAACTCTGCCCTGGGATCATATCAGTGGACTGAACGCGATCTTCGAACAGATTTTTATCGACCAGGATATGGTCGAGCTGCGCGATGAAGTTTTCCGACTGCAGGATATTCTCGCTGGTGAGCTGGACCCGGATCTTGTCGAAATCAACCGTTTTGAAAATAATCACCGGTCCGGCATCCTGACCGCGGTTGTCAAGACGGAACTTGCAAAGTTGAGCAGAGACCTGTTACAGCAACAACTGGTCGTTACCAGCCAGGGAGGCTACCTGAGGCTTGCGCCCCATTTTTATATGAGTGATGAACAGATGGTGCAGGCAGCCGGGTTGATCAACCAGGCTGTGAGATCGTAATGGAAGAGTTGCTGAGCTGGATTCTTGTCCGGACTTCAAGGATCCTGGACTGGCTCCTTGTCTTTGCAGCAGTTTTCGGTCTTGTCTTTCTCTGTCAATTCATGGTGAATTTTTACAAGGAGCCGGAAGAAAAAGACCACGATGACGATTCAGCATGACTCTATGCCGTAAACGAGAATGCAACCCTTCTCTTCCCGGCTGCAGCCCCCGGATAGCTTCATCCGGAGGCTGCACATGAGAAGAACAGGGAGTCTTGTTTCTTTACTGGTATTTGACAATACTATTTTTTATTGCCCTTGCCGTTATTGCCCTTATCGGACTTGCCGCCCTTGTTGCCTTTATCACTGCCGTTAGAACCGTTGTTGCCGCTGTTACCCGGGCCACCGCTTGATGAGCGGCCTCCCTTATCACTTTTGCCACCGGACTTGCCGCCTGCGTTACTGACACCGCCCCTGGAATCGGGACCGGCATCACGACCGCCCTTGCCCTGACCACTGTTGCCGGCAACGGTGTCGCTGTCACTGAGTCCGAGCCCTTTATCACCACTGGATTCCTTGCTGGTGGCACGGCCATGACCTTTGTTCCAGCCCGACCTGGTATCCCTGGCAGTTGCCTCGGCAATCTCGGCGCTGCTGTTGACTGAATCTTCAGCGTCGTAGGCCTCTTCTGTGGAAACACCTTTAGCTTTACCCTTGCCCTTACCATGCCCGAGGCCCAAGGCGCCGGGATGGACTCCAAGTTCATGGGCGATCTGCCCCAAGCCATAGCCCTCCTCACGCATATCGGCAATATCACTTTTCATGACACCGGCAAGCTCGCTGACCGACTCATCATATGCCTCATTGGCCTTATCAAGATCTGCCTGAGCCTTGTCAACATCTTCCTGGGTGCCGCTTTCCTCTGCGGCGGCAAGGTCTTCTTCCGCATCAACCACATCCTGGTATGCATCCGCCGTTGCCTCATTGGGCTGAGCTGCTGCTGCATCAGCCAGGTTGGAAGCATGCTGGGCCTGGGCCGGATTGGAAAAACTCGGCTCCTCTACCTCTGCTTCCGGTTCTGCAGGTTCACCTTCCACGTCACCATCATCGGCTTCTTCCTCACCGGGCTCAGTCTCTCCGGCAGTGGCACCATCATCAGTGGTTTCCTCTCCCGACGAAGCCCCTTCATCTGCACTATAGGCTGGCTGCCCCGAACCGATTATAAGAAAAATGACGGCAATCAGGTAAATCCATAGTTTTTTCATATCCTGTTCTCCTTTGGCTTTTCGGCTTTTACCCGGCTAAAGAGTAAAAGCCCTTTTGTAAGTTGGTGATAGTTGTTGTTTATCTGCAGGGATTCCGCCTCGCCAAACCAGCTCAAACGAATTCTTTTCGCCTTCGGGCTGCCAAGCTCGTCGATCATAATCCGCCTCAACTGAGAGACCATGGTCTTTGCGGAACGCTTCCCTTCTGCAGCAAAACCGACCAGGTCAAGCTGTAAATCCGGATTTGCACTCAGGACGGCGATAACCGGCATGAGCTCTCTTCTTTTGTCTTCTTCGGGCCGCTCCGGGTCCAGCAGAATTTTCTGATTGAGGATGATTCTTCTGGCACCGACACGGTAAACCCGGTAGCTGTAGTCACCGGCACTGTTGAGATGCTGCACGGCCCGGAACGCCCAGCGGCCGGTACGGTAGTTGGCAAGATATTGTTGCCAGACGGAAATCTCACGCCCACTGTCACCCAGCTGCTGGTTGATGAGCCCCGTGTTGTACAGGGCGCCGGGATGGTCAGGCGAAAGTGCCAGGACCTTTCGATAAAACTCCAGTGACTCCTCAAGCTCACCGCTCTGCAGGTAATTATGGCCAAGATTGAGAAGTAGCGGCAGCGCCTGCTGGTTACCAGTCAATGCCCTCTGGTAGCTGAGTCGTTCCTGCTCCAGATCCCCCTGGGCAAGATAGGCCATGCCTTGCCAGAGCGCGTATTCGGGATTGTCCGGATTGAGTTGACCGGCCTGGGTCAACAGGGCCAATGCCTGGTCCGGCCTGTCAGCAACAAGGAGCCCCCTGCCCACCAGAAACGAGGCCTCACCATTTTCACTGAGAGCAGCAGCCAGGTTCGGTTGATCACCATCATGACTCCGTGATGGCGGATCGAGAAGGCTGGACGCCTGCATTCCGAGAAAAAAGGTGAGACAGAGAACCAGGCCCGCCGCTGCCAGTCGGAGCGGCTGCAGGGTTATGGTGTGAGAAGCGGTAAAAAAACTCGACACTTTTTCGAAAAAAGACGGTTTTCTCCTCTTCAACCGCTGCATCACCTGACGACTTAACTCCGCCGGCGGTTCCTGCTCCTCCAGGTGAGTCAGCAGCTCCTCCAGCCGGTCCTTACTGATCATCATTTCTGTGTCGACCATCTTCAAGTTCTCCCATCCTGACCTGCAGGGCCGCAAGGGATCTCTGCAGACGCATCTTCACACCACTCAAAGAGAGATCAAACAAACCGGCCAGCTCCTTTAAAGGAGTAGAGTATGTGTACCTGAGAATCAGCAACTCCCGGTTCTCCGTGGAGAGTGCCTCCATGCTCTCGACCATCAGATCGAGCTGCTGCCGATGTTCAGCCCGGCTGTCAGGCTGCTGCTCCGGTGGAGTCGCCCGCTCTTCCAGCTGATCACTGTTAAAAACTCTTCTCTGCTGTTTTCTGCTCCAGTCCCTGGCATGATTCATACTGATAGTGTAGAGCCAGGAAAAAAAGGAGCGGCCATTATCATAGAGGTCGAGTTTTTCGTAGACCTTGCAGAACAACTCCTGAGTTAGCTCCGCAGCATCGTCCGCTGACTGACAATGTCGATACATCAGGTTGTAGATCTGTCTCTGGTAACGGATGACAAGCAGTTCATATTGACTCTTGCGACCTGTCAGTACCTGGTGGACAATCTGTTCATCTGAGGGTTCCATAGTTCGTACTGTTTGTCTGGCTACTGTTTATATATACGAAGCAAATGGAAAATGGTCACATGGGTGGATGCTTTTTTTGAAAAAAAGGGCCAGGTCACAGATCCTAGCTCCTACCTGGTTATAAAAAAACTGACCGACTCGTCAATAACATGAGTCTTTCTGTTCTGCCGGAGTTTTTCCGGCTGCTTGAACCAGCTGACTCTGATCTTATTTTTCTTGATCTCCGGATACTTTTTAAGGAGAAATTTCTTGATGGAGACCGCCCGTTTTTCTGCCAGTTTCCTGTTGTTTTTCTGATAAACAACCACCTGCAGGGTCCCCTTGTTCAGGTTTTTGAAGATGGTCCCGATCAGCTCAAGAGAGGGGTGGGAGCTCGGATCGATTTTAGCACTGAACGGTTCAAACCAGATCTTCTCAATGGTGACCTTTCTTGCGGCCAGCTGATAGTTGCGGTAGGAATAATCCTTTAAACCGTTGAGATGAATAACTGCCCTGCGCGCCATACCACCAGATGGATACAGGGCGAGGTACTCGAGCCAGGCCCGTTTCTCTTCCGGTGTCCTCCCCAGCCGCGACATGATCAGAGCCCGGTTGTAGAGGGAGGAGGGGCTGGCCGGCCAGATCTTCAAAGCCCTTTTGTAATAGTTCAACGCGGTTTTATACTGGCGGGCCTTAAAACGGTTGTGGCCGAGATAAATCAGGGACTGGAGATGTTCTTTGTCACGGCGCAATGCCATCTCATAGCTCTTGCGTTCCTGCTTTCTCTGGTTGAGGGTGCCGTAAGCCAGCCCCTGCCAGAAGAGAAAATCCGGATTTTTGGGTTTCAACCGGCTGGCCTTTTTCAGATAGGAAAGTGCCTTTTTATTCTTTTTTTGCGCCAGCAGAAAACGCCCATAATAGTAATTGGACAAGGCGCTGTTCGGGTTTGCCTTGACCTCCCGGCGGAAACTATCCTCCCCTTGAGAATAATCCTTTTTCTCCAGGTAATAGTCACCCTGGACCGTATGCTTGACCACATTACCAGCACTTTTCATGGCATCACCGGCGCCCGACAGAGCACCGCTGATATCCTTACTGGTGACACAGCCGCCCAGGGAAAACATTGTGCAAAGAAATAAAACCAGCCATCCGGCTGTAACAAGTTGTTGCAGGGTGTACTTTATAGTTTGCATTTGACTGATAATTGATCGTTTTTTTATCACAGGGACTATGGTGGGAAAATACCTGTGGATTTTCATGCTTTTCATCTCAGTCCACCTCGCATGATTCCAACAATCCTTTTTGGGTTTCCAGGGAAGCGGTGAGCCCGGCCATAAACTGGAGTAATGTTGTGCCGTCTATACAGCTATCATTAGTCCGCGAATTTTTGTCAGTCAAATTTTTCACCCCACAATTTCCTGAAAATATTATAAAGGTGACAAAGATCCTTATTCCATAAGGGGTTCAAGCTAATTTATTATGGGAACGACCTTGTCACAAACGACTCTCATTACTCACCATCAAGCAATACTTGCAAAAGCCACCTCCTTTGACTATTATCACCCATTCTCTATTGACTTGACTGTAAACACTTTGAAAATTCAGAGCTCTCCCCTCTGCAAACACACCTTTTTTCTCAATCTAACGAATTGTCAGGATTCCGAATGAACTCCTCATTGAAACTTAAACTCGCAGGCCTCGTAATTCTCATTATCATGGCCGTTATCACCATTGTCCCCTCCTTTTATGCCGACACCCCGGGCTGGTGGAAAAAGTATATGGCCCCCGAAGGGCTGCAACGCGGCCTTGACCTTCAGGGCGGAGTGCACCTGGTCCTCAAGGTGGATCTGGATAAGGCTGAAAAAGATTCTCTGGTGCTGGCAGCAAGGGACCTTAAAGACAGCCTCAAGGAAAAATCAATCAGTGCGGTAAAAACCGCCTCTCCTGCGGGCACCATTGTTTTTACCCTGCCAAATACCGGGGCAGCCGCCAGCGTTGAGGAGATGATCAAAAACGATTTCCCCAACATCGCCGCCGACATTGAGGCCACAGAGGGGAGCTTTCCCAGGATCACCCTGACCCTCCAGCAATCACAGATCGACTTCATCCACAAGCATGCTGTGAATCAGTCCCTGGAGATCATCCGAAACCGGGTTGATCAGTTTGGTGTGGCCGAACCGGTGATCATCCGCCAGGGTGAGGATGAAATTGTTGTCCAACTGGCTGGAATCGAGGACCATGAGCGGGCCAAGGACCTCATCAAAGCGACTGCCCAGTTGGAATTCAAGCGGGTGGCAGACGCCAGCGGCGTCGACCTTTTCGCACTGGCCGAGGAGACCAGATCCACCGGGAAATGGAATGGTGAGTGGACCAATGCCCTGGAGCTTGAAAAACTCAACGAGGCGATACGCAACAGACTGCCGCAGGACACCAAAATATACCTGGAAAAAGACTCCGACCCCAAGACCGGCAAAGAGGTCAACCGGCCGATCCTGCTGGACGAGCAGATCCTGATGACCGGTGAGATGGTCAAGAACGCCCAGGTTCGTATCTCCTCCCAATTCAACGAGCCGTACGTGTCCATGGATTTTACCGGACGCGGGGGCAGGTTGTTTGGAAAAATTACTGAAGAAAATGTCGGTAAGCGGATGGCCATCGTCCTTGACGGAGTGGTTCGCTCAGCCCCGGTAATCAGGGAAAAGATCCTCGGAGGAGCAGCCCAGATCTCCGGCTCCTTCACCCATGAGGATGCCGCCGACCTTGCCCTTGTTCTGCGAGTCGGTGCCCTTCCTGCTCCCGTGGACATTATTCAGAACATGACCGTCGGTGCCAGCCTGGGCCGTGACTCCATCAAAAAGGGGCTCACATCCGGTATCTTCGGGGCGATCATTGTCCTTTCCTTCATGGTCATCTACTACCGGCTCTCCGGTGTGATCGCCAACATCGCCCTGGTCCTGAACATCCTCTTTATCTTTACAGGCCTCGCCATACTCAATGCCACCCTGACCCTGCCCGGCATTGCCGGTATCATCCTCTCCATCGGCATGGCAGTGGATGCCAACGTCCTCATCTTTGAACGGATGCGGGAGGAGTACAACCTGGGCAAGACGGTCAAGTCCAGTGTCAACGGTGGATTCGGCAAGGCCTTCTGGACCATTGTCGACTCCCAGGTGACAACGCTGATCACCGCCATGGCGCTCTTCATGTTCGGTACCGGCCCCATCAAGGGCTTTGCCGTGACACTGTCGCTGGGTATTATCTTCAACCTCTTCACCGCTCTTTTCTGCTCACGGCTGCTCTTTGACACCTTCCGTTCCCTGGGCATGGTGAAAAAGCTGGCCTACCTTCAGTTCACCAAGAATCCCAACCTGAACTATATGCGGCTCAGGAATTACACCTTTGGCGGCTCGGCGGTCATGGTGGCTATCGGCTTATTCGCCTTTCTCCAGGTTGCAACGGGCAACGCCAATATGGGTGTTGATTTCAG
>JBDLID010000044.1:0-22648 GCA_039715055.1 Thermodesulfobacteriota bacterium
GTGGCGGCCACCTTGTTGATCCGTTCCGGTGCGGCCTGGGCCAGGGAGCTGGGGGGCTTTGTTTTGACCTGGGAGTAGAGCTTTTCCACCCGGCCTTTGGATTTAAAACCGATCTTCACCTCCTGGCGCCTGACCTCGGCAAGGCTGAGAAGCGGTTTGCCGAACTTGGTGTTGAGCGGCTTAAGGATTCCGGAGCTGAGAAAGTCTGTGAAGCTCATTGAGCTGGAGGAAAACTCAATTTCAAAAAAGGCACTGCCCTTATCCTCAAAAGAACGGAGCTCCACATTGAGAACGGGCCTCAGGCCGATCAACTCATTTTTAAAGAGTTCGACAAAGTCGTAACTGCCCACGTCTCTGATCTCGACCTGGTAGATTTGAGTCTTAGCAAGAAGCTGGTTCTGGAAAAAATCTTTGGAAAATTCCTGGCCGATCATCTCACCAACCGCAGCCACCGCCTCGTCTTCACTGGACCAGCTGCGTTTTTTGGGCAGCTTGTTGTTGAAATAGATTTCCTCGCCGCTGTTTTCATCCATGCAGGAGATTGTCCACGAAGTGATGGTGACACGGTTGATCTCCACGCCGGATGTCTTCAGCTTCAGCTTGACCGGTTTGAATTTGACCTCTCCACTGATGAAGAAATCACCCTTTCCTTTTGATTTGTCCGACCAGATTCTGAAACCAAAATCCTTGATCTGCGCCTTGACAATATTTTCTGCGATGTCTGAGCGCTGTTCGCCGATTTTGGAGCCCCGCTGGGCATCACGTACCGTGATCTTGACTCCGATCCTGGGGTTGCCGTACTCCCGGATGAGCGCCACCCTCTGCTCACCGCTCATTTCTCTAAGAGATTCTTCGGTTTTTTTCGAGTAAACCTCAGCCTTGATGGTCATATGCATGAACCCGTCATCGCCGAGATGCGGTTGGGTTTTGGAGATGACCGACTTGATCAGTCCCCGGGTCTGGGTCAGCACCCTGTCCTGCACCAACTCGTAGTTTTCCACCAGTGAGCGGCTGTCCACATACATGCCGACCACTTTTTCAATGGCCTGCTTTTTTGCATCGTCAAGCAGGGCATCAACCAGGAGACCTTTGTCATTTTGGAACATATCCGCTTCCGGATCGGCCAACCCCTCAGCGGTAACAATAACGGTTGACGCAGCCCCGAAGCAGGGAGTCTGAAGGAGCGGCATGAGGATGAATCCGCTGATGGCAAGAATACAGGTTAAGAGGGACTGGCGGTGTATTTTCATGGCAAGAAGTTGGTTGGCGATCGTGATATTTACTCTGTGAGTCATTCCTGTTATACTCACTATAGCCGATGAGATTGGGGATTTCCAGGTTACTGCCGAGATCCGGTACAATAAACAGGTAGCTGTGTGACAACAATGAAAAAAATACGCGTATTTTTCCTTCTGGTCCTGAGCGGGCTCTGCATGCTTCCGGTCCTGGCTCAGGCTGACTTTGAAAAGACCAAGATTGCGGTCCTGCCCTTCAATCTCCAGGGTGAAAAATTTGAAACAGATGATATGGGGAAGATTGTCTCCGAGTGGCTGATCACCGCCTTTGTCAAGGACGGCAGGTTTGAGGTCATTGAACGGAAACTGCTCGGCCAGGTACTGGAGGAACAGCAGATGGTTGAGGCCGGAGTCGTCAACCAGGACACGGCCATGGAAATTGGCCGCCTGCTTGGAGTCAAGGTTATCATTTCAGGTTCGGTGATGAAGTTGGGCCAGGTGATCGAGGTCAATTCCCGAATTATCGACGTGAGCAGCGCCGCTATTATCACCGCGGAAAATGTGCGATCAACCCAGGTGATCAGCCTCCAGGAACTGGTGTTTGAGATGGCGGAAAAGATTATTAAAAATTTTCCGCTGGAGGGCTATGTTGCCAACCGGGATGCCAACCAGGTGGTGATCGATCTTGGCCGGCTTGCCGGGGTGAAGAGTGGGATGCATTTCATGGTCTACGAGGAGGGTGATGTGGTGCGTCATCCAAAGACCGATGAAATTCTCTATGTCAAGCAGATCAAAACGGGAACCATTGAGATCACAGGTGTGCAGACAAAGATCTCCGAAGGGATTATTGTTGAAGAGGTGATGCCCGATGCCATCAAGTACGGTCATTTCGTTAAAAGCGTTAAACGTTCAGAGAAGAAAAACGGCAAGGAGTACACCATTGTCAAGGCCAAAGGGGCCAGCCACCTCTTCGTCGACACCCTTCCGGCTGCTGCCGATATACGGATACTTAATATCCAGCCGAGGTACAGACGCGGCATGGAGGTTTCCGCGGGTAATTACCATGTCGAGGTTTCCATGGCCGGTTATCTATCCAACAGGCAATGGATTACCATTGGTGAAGGGGAGGAGAAGTATCTTGACATCAGGTTGATCAGGGAGCAGAGGCAATCGGTCACGGCTCCGGTGGCGGTCCAGGGGGCCGGCCACCTCTTTGTTGACACCGTTCCGGCCGCTGCCGATATACGGATACTCAATATCCAGCCGAGGTACAGACGCGGCATGGAGCTTGCTGCAGGCAATTATCATGTCGAAGTGTCCATGGCCGGTTATCTGTCCAACAGGCAATGGATTGCCATTGGTAAAGGTGAGAAAAAGTATCTTGACATCAGGTTGATCAGGGGACAGAGACAATCGGTAACTGCGTCGGCCTCGGCACAAAGCAGCGGGGCGCTCAACAGTTACCTGGTCATGCTCGACTCAGCAAAAGGCGTCGAGGTGAGAAACGGGGCAAAACACCTGATCAAAAAGTACCCCAAGAATTATCAGGCCCTGAACAAGGCGGAACAGGTCCTGCTTGCCAACTACGCAAGGAATCCCAAGGACCGCAACTACAATGACGCGCTGGCCTATCTCTGTAAATATCTTGGAGCATCGCGTGATGGGCGGTTCCGTGAAACACTGAGGACTGTCAGCTCAAAGGCTCCTAATAAAAAATTGCGTAAATACGCTAAATCAAGTCTGCGGCAGCTGAAATAAAAGAGAGTATCGTAAAAGAGCGTTTTAAAAAAGGAGGAGGGCTTTACTGGACGTCTGCTTCGCTGATCCGGCAGTAGACACGGCCGCCAATATCATAGGCGTTGGTGAGGAGGTCGTAATCGAGACGTGAGCCGGTAATCCTGAGATCGTCGCTGATCAGCCGGGTCTCAACCGGGCAGATGATCATCTTGTTCATGAAGTCGTAGTGGAGGATGTCGGTGTACAGCTCGTATTTTTTTTCGGGCTTGATCACCACCACTTCGCCGGTAAGGGTCAGCTTGTTGATTTCCTGGTTGAACTTCCCCTCCCGGGAGGTGACATAGGTGAGGCTCTTGTCTTTGGCGGTGAGCACCGCATCCACTTCGGTCAACTCAAGCTCTTTGTCACTGTCGCCGGTCCTGGCCTGATCGGCCTCAATTTCAGCCGTTTTAACCCCATTTTCACTTTGGATGATATGGACCGTATACATGGTGAAGTTGTGGCGGTCAGTGGTTCGGTTGGCAAGGGAAGGGTCATAACCTCCGCGTGGAGCGAGGAAGGAGCCCACCGGTCCGCGCCAGATGGGAAAACTGATAAATAGAGCCAGGGGGATGAGCCAGACAAGGTTGCGGCGGGTGATCATCGGCTCATATAGTCCTGGAGCAGCTGCTGTTGGAGTCCCTTGGCCTCAATGATCAGCTCACAGAGTTCCCGTACCGCTCCGCTGCCACCTGTGGCGCCAGTGGTGTAATGGACGATTTCTTTGACCGCTTCCACTGCATTGGCAGGAGCAGCAGCGAGACCGACCCGTTTGAGCAGGACCAGGTCAAGCCAGTCGTCGCCCATGTAGCCGATCTCAACGGGGCGACAGCCGGATTCTTTGATGATTTCCTTGTAGGCCACAAGCTTGTTTTTTGCACCTTGAAAGACGTAGCGCATCTTCAGGTCTTCGCAGCGTCTTGCCAAGGCCTCTGATTTACGGGCTGTGATGACCCCGGTTTCAACCCCGGCTTCTTTCAAAAGCCGCAGGCCGAAGCCGTCCTGGGTGTTGAAGGCCTTGGACTCATGGCCTTCATGGGAGTAGATCAGCGAACCGTCGGTCAGTACTCCATCCACGTCGAGAAGCAGTAACCGTATATCCCTGCCCTTGTTCAGGGCCGCCTTGAACTGGGCAGATTTTTCAGGGGTCCGGTGGTCTCTTGCCATGGCCCGGTACCCTTCGGTGATCTCACAGTCGGAGGGGTATTCTCCAGGTTTGGACGGTGTACAGGAGTCGCTCATCAAAGGGCCTCGCGGATACGGAGCAGCTGTTTGAGGAGTGTTTCGATCTGGTCCAGATACAAAGAGTTGGGGCCGTCGCAAAGGGCCTTTTCCGGGTTGGGGTGGACTTCCATGAAAAAACCGTCCACACCGGCCGCGCAGGCAGCGCGGGACAGGGGAGCGATAAATTCACGCTGTCCGGCCGATGCTCCGCCGGCACCGCCGGGAAGCTGGACTGAATGGGTGGCGTCGTAAATTACCGGACAGTCAAAACCGCGCATGACGGCCAGAGAGCGCATGTCCACCACCAGGTTGTTGTAACCAAAGCTGGCCCCCCGCTCAACAAGCATGGTCCGTCTGCCGCCTGCGGCCCGTATTTTACCCAGAGCGTTTTGCATGTCCCATGGAGAGACAAATTGGCCTTTTTTGAGATTGATCGGTTTACCGCTTTCAGCGGCCGCGACCAGGAGATCGGTCTGTCGGCAGAGAAAGGCTGGAATCTGGATGATGTCAAGGACCTCGGCGGCGGAACTTATCTGGCTGACATCATGGACGTCTGAAATAACCGGCACCTGCAGATCCTGCCGGATACGGGATAAAATGGCAAGTCCCTCGTCGAGTCCCGGACCGCGATACGATGACAGCGATGTCCGATTGGCCTTGTCAAATGAGGCTTTGAAAACGTAAGAGATCCCCAGGCGGTTACAGATTTCGAGCATCGTCGAGGCTACTGTATTGGCCAGTTCCTCTGATTCAAGGGCGCAGGGGCCGGCAATAAGAAGCAGCCTGGAGTCTTTACTGACTGTGATTTCCTGACCGGAGGGTGTGTCAATGGTGACCGGAGTGACGGGTGGCAGGGTCATTGCGATTACCTGTGGTTGAAGGGCTAAGAACCGTGCTTGATGGCTGCACCAATGAAGTCGCGGAAAAGCGGATGAGGCTTCATCGGTTTGGACTTGAACTCAGGGTGGAACTGACAGCCGAGAAACCATGGATTGTCGGCGAATTCAACGATTTCAACAAGGCTGTTATCAGGGCTGACCCCTGAAAAGACCATGCCTTTTTCCTCCAGAACTTTACGGTACTCATTGTTGAATTCGTAGCGATGGCGATGCCTCTCAAAGATCTCTTCTTCGGCGTAGGCCTGACCGGCGAAACTGTCCGGGGCCAGTTTGCAGGGATAGGCCCCGAGCCTCAGAGTTCCACCCATCCCTGAGTTTTCATCTCTCACCTGAATTTCATTGGTGCGATAGTCGAACCACTCCTTGATAAAGTAGATCACCGGATCCTTGGCATCCATATCGAGTTCGGTGGAGTTTGCATCGGGGATCCCTGCCACGTTCCTGGCGTATTCGATCACTGCCAGCTGCATTCCGAGGCAGATTCCGAAAAAGGGAATTTTATTTTCGCGGGCGTAGGTGATGGCGCGGATCTTTCCTTCCACACCTCTCTTGCCGAATCCACCGGGTACCAGAATTCCATGGCACCCTTCAAGAAGGGCGGCCGGATCTTTTTCTTCCAGATCCTCCGCACTGATATAGCGCAGTTCAACCTTGGCGTTATTGGCCAGTCCACCGTGGATCAGGGCTTCATGGAGGCTCTTGTAGGATTCGGTCAGATCGACGTATTTACCGGTGATTGCAATGGTGACCGACTTCTGCGGATTCTTGATCCTGTGGACCAGTTCTTCCCACGGTTTGATATTGGGACTGCCGGTCCAGATATTGAGGAGCTCGAGAATTTTGTCATCCAATCCCTCTTTGTGGAGGTGGAGAGGCACCTCGTAAATGGTTTCCACGTCAATGGCGGTGATGACACAATCGGGAGGTACGCTGCAGAACAGGCCGATTTTGGCCTTGAGCTTATCTTCAATGGGCACTTCGGTGCGGCACATCAGGATGTCGGGCTGGATACCGTCGGCCCGCAGCTCCCGTACAGAGTGTTGTGTGGGTTTTGTCTTGATCTCACCAGCGGCTTTGATGTAGGGAACCAGGGTGAGATGGATGTAGAGAGAGTTCTCTCTGCCAAGGTCGCCGCGCAGCTGACGTATGGCTTCAACAAAGGGGAGGCCCTCGATGTCACCGATGGTGCCGCCGATTTCAATGATGGCCACGTCCACACTGCCGTCGAGCTGCAGCACTGCCGCCTTTATCTCATCGGTGATATGGGGGATGACCTGAACCGTACCGCCGAGATACTCGCCGCGTCGTTCCTTGGTGATCACCGAATAATAGATCCGTCCCGAGGTATAGTTGTTTTTCTGGGCCATCACCGCGTCGGTGTAACGCTCATAATGGCCCATGTCCAGATCGGTCTCGGCGCCGTCGTCGGTGACGTATACCTCGCCATGCTGGAAAGGGTTCATCGTGCCGGGATCAACATTGATGTATGGATCAAGTTTCTGGAAGGTAACCGTAAGGCCGCGGCTCTCAAGCAGGGCGCCGATGGCGGCCGCAGCCAGCCCTTTGCCCAGGGAGGATAGAACACCACCGGTTACGAAGATAAACTTGGTACGCTGGGATGATTTTGAATTTTCCATGAGCCCACTATAGCAGCGGCAGGGTGATATTGAAACTATAAAAACTCCAATTTCCATTCCTCTGGACTTGTTTTTTGGGAGATGTTGTCATAGTTTTTGCTGAGAGAATAATTTCCATCAATAAGGAGGAGTTGTGATGAATAATCTTTTGATTATATGTACCGGTTTTGCAGTTGTCAGTCTGTTTTCAACAATGGCAAATGGTACATCTTCACGTAAGGAGGCTGTTTTCGGCGGCGGCTGTTTCTGGTGCATGGAGCCGCCCTTTGAGGCCCTGCAAGGGGTGGTTGACGTGACCGCCGGTTATATTGGCGGCTCCAGGGAAACAGCGGATTACAAACAGGTCAGCAGCGGCGGCACAGGACATTATGAGGCGGTGCGGGTGGTTTATGATCCCTCCGAGATCAGTTACCGGCAGCTGCTTGATGTTTTCTGGCGTCAGATCGACCCAACCGACTCAGGGGGACAGTTCGTTGACCGGGGAACTCAATACATGACCGCTGTTTTTTATAGCGGAGACCAGGAGCGCCGGGTAGCCGAAGAGTCAAAAAAGGAGCTTGCTGAATCGGGTCTTTTCAACCGTCCCATTGCCACTAAAGTCTTGCCCGTCAGTGATTTTTATCCGGCAGAAGAGTATCACCAGGATTATTACAAGAAGAATTACAGCCACTATTCAAGCTACAAAACTGGCTCCGGACGCCAGTCTTTTTTGGACAGGACCTGGCCAAAGAAGATGGAGGAGAAAAAGGAATTTGCAAAACCCGGTGAGGTTGAGCTGAAAAAGAGGCTGACGTCTCTGCAGTACAAGGTGACCCAGAAGGACGGCACCGAGCCGCCTTTTAAAAATGAATACTGGGACAACAAGGGTGAGGGGATTTATGTGGATATCGTCTCCGGCGAACCACTCTTCAGCTCCCTTGACAAGTTCGATTCCGGCACCGGCTGGCCCAGTTTTACCAGGCCGCTTGCTATGGACAGCCTTGAAGAGAAGAAGGACCGGAGCCTTTTTTCGGTGCGCACCGAGGTCCGCAGCAGCGGTGCCGACTCACACCTGGGCCATGTCTTTGAGGACGGCCCGGCGCCCACCGGACTACGCTACTGTATCAACTCGGCAGCCATGCGTTTTGTCCCCAGGGAGAAGCTGGCCGAAGAGGGCTATGAAGAGTACCTGAAACTCTTTGAGAAGTAGCCGGGATACCCTCGGTTCCCGGCGTACCGGTTCAGCCGCGAAGAGAGTTCAGGGCCGAGCCGGCCTTGAACCAGTCAATCTGCTCGTCGTTGAGCGAGTGGCTGAGCGTAATGGATGACTCCCTGCCGTCTGCATGATGGCAGACGGCGGTAACAGGAGAGCCCGGGGCCAGTTCAGTCAGTCCGATAATGTCGATGCGGTCGCCTTCGAGGATCCTGTCGTAGTCTGCAGGATCTGCAAAAGTCAGCGGCAGGATGCCCTGTTTCTTGAGATTTGTCTCATGGATTCGGGCAAAGGAACGGGTGATCACCACCCGGCCGCCCATGTGTCTCGGGCTCATTGCCGCATGTTCCCTGGAAGACCCTTCGCCATAGTTGGCATCACCCACTGCAATCCATTGGTCTCCTGCAGCGGTGTATGCCCTGGCGATTTCGTTGAAAGGCTGTTCTTCAGCGCTCAGCTGATTTTTGCCAACGCCTGTTGTGTCGGAAAATCCATTGACCGCTCCGGAAAACATGTTGTCGGAGATATTGTTGAGGTGACCGCGAAAGCGCAGCCATGGGCCGGCAGGCGAGATGTGGTCGGTGGTGCACTTGCCTTTGGCCTTGAGCAGGAGCCGGAGCCCTTTGAAATCGTGGCCGTCCCAGGGGGAAAACGGAGAGAGCAGTGACAACCGCTCTGAGTCGGCTGAGACCTGGACCTTGATTTCCTGCCGTTCTTCGATGGGGGCAAGAAAACCCTTTTCGTCCCTGACCAGTCCTTCAGCAGGGACCTCGGCCACTTTGCCCGGTGGGGTGAGCGTGAAACCGGAGCCGTCTGCAGCGGTCAGCTCCGTGGTGTAGGGGTTGACGTCAAAGGTACCGAAAAGTCCATAGGCAAAACAGGTCTCGGGAGAGGCGATGAATCCACAGGTCCCCTCGTTGCCATCGTTTCGCTTGGGAAAATTACGATTGTAGGAGGTGACAATGGAGTTTTTAAAACCCGGCTCGATACCCTCTCTATCCCATTGACCGATGCAGGGGCCGCAGGCATTGGCCAGTACAGTGGCGCCCACTGCTTCCAGCTTTTCAAGCTGGCCGTCCCTCTCAATGGTGGCCCGCACCTGCTCAGAGCCGGGGGTAATGAGCAGCGGGATCTTCAGTTTGATACCTTTGTCAGCAATTTGTTCGGCCATGGCTGCCACCCTGCCCATATCCTCATAGGAAGAGTTGGTGCAGGAGCCCACCAGGGCATAGGTAACGTTTTTCGGGTAGCCTCCCTCTTCCACATGATCCTTCATGCTGCTGACCGTTGAGGCCCGGTCCGGCGAGTGGGGGCCAACCAGGTGGGGCTCCAGATCTGAGAGGTTGATTTCGATGACCTGGTCAAAATAGTCTTCCGGGTTTTCAAGGAGTCCCCGGTCGGCTGTGAGCAGGTGACGGTACTGTTCGGCAAGGTCTGCTGCCTCACCCCTGCCGCAGGTGCGGAGGTAGTTTGCCATATGGTCGTCAAAGGGGAACAGCGATGTGGTGGCACCGAGTTCGGCGCCCATGTTGCAGATGGTGGCCTTGCCGGTACAGGAAAGGGTGTCTGCTCCGGGGCCGAAGTATTCGAAAACCCGGTTGGTGCCGCCAGCACAGCTCAGTATACCGAGGAGCTTGAGAATGACATCCTTGGGGGCTGCCCAGCCGCTGAGCTCTCCTGTCAGTCTGACGCCGACAAAGCGGGGGTGGAGTACCTCCCAGGGCATGCCCACCATGACATCGACTGCGTCAGCACCGCCAACACCCGAGGCAAAGGCCCCGATACCGCCGGCATTGGGGGTGTGGGAGTCGGTTCCCAGCATCATCAGCCCCGGAAAACCGTACTGTTCGATTACCACCTGGTGGATGATTCCGGCCCCAGGCAGCCAGCAGCCAAAACCGTAGCGCTGGGAGGCGGAAGAGAGGAAGTCGTACACCTCACGGTTATCCCTGTTGGCGATCCTGAGATCTTCAACAGCTCCCCGTCGGGCACGGATAAGGTGATCGCAGTGGACGGTGACCGGTACTGCCGCCTCGTTTTTTTCGGCAAGCATGAACTGGAGGATGGCCATCTGGGCGGTGGCGTCCTGGAGGGCGATACGGTCAGGCCGGGTCTTGACATAGGAACTGCCGGGGCTGAGTTCCGCCTCGACAGCATTGTCGAGGTGTCCGTAAAGAACCTTCTCGCCGTAGCTCAGGGGCCGGTCGACGCGTTTGCGGATGATTTCAATATTTGCCTCAATTTTCTTGTAGGCGGCTTCAATAAATTCAGGGCTGGAATCAACTGATGATGTCATAATTTCTCCAGGGGAGGTACGAGTGACTGATTGGGCAGAAAAATGTGGTCAGTAAGGCAAAATATTTGGAGCGGTTCAGATGTGCTCCATTGCTTGACAAGCAGGACAGCGAGGTATAGCTATTTTCTATCCAAGCTGGCCTGATCGTTTAAAAATGGCGTGCAGCTGGGCCGCTTAAAACTATGATTTGATCATTTCCTCTTGACACATTCTGTCAACAAATTCGAGGACAAAGTTGCGCTGGACCGGAGTTGCGTGGGCAATACAGGAGCAGTGCAGGTTGGCGGTGCTGCGGACGAGGAGTTCAAAGCGAACCGTGCCCCGGGCCAGCTCTACTCCAAGATAAAAGGGGCCGCAGTCATCATGGCCCTGCTGGGCTTCAGAAAGAAGATCCGGGGGAAGCTGCAGCCAGTAGAGGCCGATCATCGGCCCGGATTTAAGGTGTCGTTTGAGGTAGGAATCGATGTTGTCGCTTTCCATGGGGGAAAGGTCGTCAATGACAATTTGGCGCATAACGGTTTTGCAATATGTTTAGTTTCAGGTGGAGTGGCAAAGTTTTTGTTTACAGAAAATCGGCGGCAATGGCTGACAGAGGGCTCCTTTCAGATTTGCTCAGGGTGACATGGCCGTAAACCGGCTGTCCTTTGAGACGTTCCACAGCATAGGACAAACCATTGGATGAAGAGTCCAGGTATGGGTTGTCAATCTGCTGGGGGTCGCCGGTAAAGACCATCTTGGTATATTCACCAGCCCGGGAGATGATGGTTTTCACCTCATGGGGGGTCAGGTTCTGGGCCTCATCAATGATGACGAACTGTCTGGGAATGGAGCGTCCCCGGATATAGGTCAGGGCCTCAAGCTCAACATGCTGGTCCTTGAGCAGCTTGTTGACTTTCATCTGCACCGAGCCTTCGTCGAGCTTGGTGTTTTTCTTGCGCATCAGGTAAGTGAGGTTGTCAAAGATAGGCTGCATCCACATCGTCATTTTTTCGTCCTTGGTGCCGGGCAGATAGCCGATATCCTTGCCCATGGGGATGACCGGTCGTGAGACCAGGAGCTTCTCAAAGGCCTCTTCGTGGAGGACTGCCTCAAGGCCGGCGGCAAGGGCAAGAAGGGTTTTGCCGGTACCGGCCTGACCGATAAGCGTTACCAGGCTGATCTCGGGGTTGAGCAGGAGTTCAAGGGCCATGCGCTGCTCCTTGGAGCGGGAGCGGATATTCCAGGCATGGTCATGGTTGGAGTTAAGCTGGCTCAGTTTGTCGGGGGCGACGGCCCGGCCGAGCCCCGAGTGTTTCGGGTTGTTTTCATCTTTTAAGAGGATGAACTCGTTGACCAGGAAATCAAACCCCTCAGCCTCCAGCATGTCGTCACGGTGGAAACGGTCGATCACTTCGGCAGGGACCTCGACTTCCCGCCAGCCGTTATAAAGATCGTCAATATTGCACTTCTGTTTTTCAAAGTCCATCACGGCGATGCCAAGGGCATCGGCCTTGAGCCGGGCATTGATGTCCTTGGAGACGAAGATGACCTTTTTCTCTTCTTTTTTCAGGCTGTAGGCAACGGCCAGGATGCGGTTGTCAGGGACAGCCATATCCATGCAGTTACCATCCATATTCTTTTTTTCAACTACAATCTGGAGAACCCCGCCACCCTCCATTGCGACCCCGTCTTTCAGTGAACCCTGGCCTCGCAGCCGGTCGAGGAGACGGATAGCGTAGCGTGCATTGCGACCCAGCTCATCATTGTGTCGTTTGAAATTGTCCAGTTCTTCAATGACTGTCATCGGCAGGATGACGTGGTTGTCGGCAAAAGAGGTCAGGGCCTCGCCGTTGTGGAGGATGACGTTGGTGTCGAGGACAAAGTGCTTGGTTGATGTCATGGCAGGGGCGGTGCGGGGAGTTGCCGGCGCAAGCAACGACCTTAGAGGTCGAGAAAGCTTGTGTCGTGATTGAGATTGAGGGAGCCGTCCCTGGTGACGAGGACCATGTTTTCCAGGCGGACGCCGCCCCAGTCCGGAAGGTAGATACCGGGCTCCACGGTGACCACCATTCCTTCTCTCAGGTATTTACGGTTGCGCGATGACAGGCTTGGGCCTTCATGTACTGCAAGGCCGACACCGTGGCCAAGGGCGTGGCCGAAATATTCGCCGTAACCCGCATCGCTGATGATGCGGCGGGCGACTTTGTCAACGGAAGCAGCAGAGATGCCCGGCCGGATTGCCTCCATGGCGGCCAGCTGGGCTTTGCGAACCAATCGGTGAATCTTCAGGTAGTCGTCATCGGCTTCACCGGGGACAAAGGTGCGGGTCATGTCCGAGCAGTATCCGTCCAGAACGAGCCCCATGTCGATCATCAGGGGCCTGTTTGCCTCAATAACCGTGTCCGACGGTACAGCATGGGGCAGGGCGCTGTTTTTACCGGTTGCAACAATGGTGTCAAAGCTTGGCTGCTGGGCTCCCATTTCCCGCATGGTTGTTTCAATACGCAGCGCAATGGCCAGTTCGGTTTCACCGGGCTGGATGGTTGGCAGAACTGCCTGGAAGACTTTCTCATTGAGACGGACCGAGGCCTTGAGGCTGTCGATTTCCTCATCACTTTTGGTGAGGCGCTGTTTTTCAACTACACCGGTCAATGGAACCAGGGAAAGGTTCAGCTCACTGGCGAGTTTTTCATATGCGATGGCTGTCGAATGGAGGGTGTAATGGCTCTCAAAGGCGAGACTTGCAGCCCCGGATCGGGGGAGGAGTTGCTTGAGCAGGGGGATGAGTCCCTTGGAGTAGAGCTGAACTTCGCATCCCCGGCACTCTTGTTGGGCCTGTATCTTGAAACGGAAATCGGTGAGGAGTTGGGGAGAGCCTTTTTTGGGGATGAGCAGGTGGCCTGCTGATTCCTCAATGCCGTGATCTTGGCCAAGGTAACCGCTGAGAAGAAAACGGTTGCGGGGTTCACTGACAAGAAATGCGTCTATTTTTCGCCTTTTGAGGATGGCCTGAATTTTTTGAAGGCGCTGACTGTGGCCCATTTAGGAAAACCGTTCCAAAAGGAGTTCTTTTCTCTGGTCCAGGGCGGTAGTGTACTGGTCGTTGAGATCCGTCATGATCCGGGCCAATTCTTCCCTGTACTGGGGGTGCATGGTGGGGTCGAGAGCAGACTGGTCTCCAAGTTCGGGGTGGCCTGCAAGCTTTTGCTCCAGCTGCATCCGGATGGAATCTTCAAGCTGCTGCCTGGCCTGGTCCTGGTGTTGCTGGTACTGGCCGAGGATCTGACTGAGTTCCTGGCAGGTAGAGGCGGCTTCGCCCGAAGAGTGCGCAAGACTCAGAAAGCCTTCAATGGCTTTTTCAGATGAGGCGAGAACCATTTCGTCTCTTGGCAGGACGATATTGCGCAGCAGGGTCGAAACGATCCCTTTGCGGATCATCGGTTGTTCGGCCTGCGGTTTGCGGCCAAGCTCCTCGGAAAGATCGTCGATGGCACCTTCCATGTAACGGGCACCAAGCCGCATGCCCTCTTCTTCACTGAGGACAGCTTCTTTGTCCTGAGGGTCAGCAGCCCTTGCCGCCATACGGTCGGCGCGGGCAAGAACCATTTCCATGGTTGATTTTATTTCAGCCATTGTATGTGTAGCCCCGTGGTTTGTCCGGTGTCGGCAAACCGTTAATTAGTCTTTGGAGTCTTTGGAATCGTTGGAGTCGTCGGAGGTGCTGGAGTCATCGGAGTCGCCGGGATCAGCAGCATCAGTATCATCTTCCTGCTTATTTTCCTGCTCTGCTTTTTTGGCAGCTTCCTGCTTCATCCTGGTCGCCTTTGGAATCTTTGATTCAGGCAATACCATCTCCGTTATCTTGGCAATTTCCGCCAGGACATCAGGGTCACTCTGGCAAATTTCACATTCGTCGGCATGTTTCTCCATGAATGAGACCATTCTGGCCGGGGCCATGGTTTCGTTCTGAACATGAAGGAACCAGGATTTAATCTGACTGATAAGCCGTTCACACTGCATGGTTATGTTCTCTTGGCAAGGTGGCGGTGTAATTGAATAATGGAGTAACTAAATGATGAGCTTGAAAGAAACCCGTCGGCACGGTTACACATTAGTGACCGACTCACCGCCTTGATGTGCTGGACAGGTTTTGCGACTTTTTACAATATCATCAATTAACTGTTGTCGTTGTCTATAATTATGATTAATTTACAGCTTCAGCTTTTACGGAAGTGGACAGGGCACTGGTGGCCCTCCCGGACTTCAAATCCGGTGTGACGGGTTAATAGCCTGTCAGGTGGGTTCGATTCCCATGCACTTCCGCCATTGCTTTTATTTATAAGGTTGCCTGTCCTGCGCTGCTGTCGGGCAGAAAAGGTAACCGTCATCCATCCACAGGCTGCTTCAGCAGCGGGTGGCCCATCTCTTCCCGCTGGGCGACATACTTTTCTGCCACCTTTCGGGCAATATTTCTGATCCGGCCGATATAACGGGTACGTTCAGCCACACTGATCGCCTTTCTTGCGTCAAGGAGGTTAAAGGTGTGGGAGCACTTCAGGCAGTAGTCGTAGGCCGGAAGGATCAGGTTCTTTTCAACAAGTTTCAGGGCCTCTTCCTCGCAGGTGTCAAAAAAACCTATCATTTTTTCAACATTGGCCTCTTCAAAATTAAAGGCGGAGAACTCCACCTCGGCCTGGTGAAAGATCTCACCATATTTTACCTCGTCGTTCCAGGCAATATCGTAGACCGACTCAACACCTTGGAGATACATGGCAATTCTCTCCAGACCGTAGGTGATTTCCACGGTGATCGGGTGAAGGTCGATTGAACCAGCCTGCTGAAAATAGGTGAACTGGGTGATTTCCATACCATCAAGCCAGACCTCCCAGCCAAGCCCCCATGCGCCGAGAGTGGGCGATTCCCAGTCATCCTCAACAAAGCGAATATCGTGTTCCAGCAGGTCGAGTCCGAAGCCTTTGAGACTGTCCAGGTAGAGTTCCTGAATGTTCAGTGGTGACGGTTTGATCACCACCTGGTACTGATAATAGTGCTGCAACCGGTTGGGGTTGTCGCCGTAGCGTCCGTCAGTTGGGCGTCTTGATGGCTGGGGGTAGGCGGCTTTCCACGGTTCCGGCCCCAGGGCGCGAAGCAGGGTGGAGGGATGAAAGGTTCCTGCTCCTACCTCCATATCGTATGGCTGCTGGATGACACAGCCTTGATCACCCCAGTAGCGGTTGAGCTGCATGATGATATCTTGAAAATTCATGGAAATTGGTTGGGTAAATCAAAAATGTTTGAAAAAGCCGGTTGGCTTGTCGTTTTCTCCTGCAAAAAAGTTGTAACCGATTAAAATACCACAGCTGCTCAAACTGGTAAATCATTTTTTGGACTTATCCCCCTTTCCTGTGCAGAACAGTTTGAGAAAGCAGGTCGGATGAAGTCGATTATTTGTTTTTTGATAAGGAGTCATAATATGTTGAGCCTTAATGCCCTGTCGGAGATTCCCGCTATTCTGCATAAGAGCAAGGTGATTGCCGTGGTCGGTTTTTCGCCAAAATCAGGACGGCCCAGTCACATGGTTGGCTGCTACCTGTTGGAAGCGGGTTACAAGGTGATTCCCGTCAATCCCGGCCATGATGAGATCTGCGGCCAGACCTGTTATCCACGACTTGCTGATATCGAGCAGCCCATTGATCTGGTCGATATCTTCCGTCGGTCCGACCAGGTGATGCCCATTGTTGAGGAGGCCATCGACTGCGGGGTAAAAACTATCTGGATGCAGCAGGGGATTGTCAATGAAGAAGCGGCTGAGATTGCCCGCAAGGCAGGCCTCGATGTGATTATGGACCGTTGTATCAAGATTGACCATTCAATCCTGACCAAAGAGAAGTAGCAGGCGGTGAAGTCCTTTTACGATTTAATATCTGCAATACTTCAACGCCTGGTTGTTTAGCCAAAAAGAGTTGATACGAAAATATGGAACCACAAAAACTCAGTGTCCGCGGGGCCCGGATGCACAACTTGAAAAACGTCGATGTTGATCTGCCCCGTAACCGGCTGGTGGTTTTTTCCGGGTTGTCCGGCTCAGGAAAATCAACGCTTGCCTTTGACACCCTCTATGCCGAAGGACAGCGTCGCTATGTGGAGTCACTGTCCACCTACGCCCGGCAGTTTTTGGGCCAGATGGATAAGCCGGAGGTGGACTCCCTTGAGGGATTGTCGCCGGCGGTCTCCATCGAGCAGAAGACCACCTCCAAGAACCCCCGCTCCACAGTCGGGACGGTGACCGAGATTTACGATCACCTCCGGCTTCTCTTTGCCCGCTGCGGCAGGCCCACCTGCCCGGAGTGCGGTGAGGAGATCCGCAGCCAGTCCATTGAGGACATGGTGACCATTCTGCTTGAGCTGCCGGAAGGCACAAAGATGGTCCTCCTTGCTCCGCTGGTGAGCGGCAAGAAGGGGCGCCATGAGCAGCTCCTTGCAAGGATTCGCAAGGAAGGGTTTGTCCGGGTGCGTATCAATGGTGAGGTGTACCCCGTTGATGAGTCGCCGGCGCTTGACAAAAATAAGCGCCATTCCATTGAAGTGGTTGTCGATCGTTTGGTGATCAAGGATTCAATCCGTCGCCGCCTTACTGATTCCATAACAACAGCTGTGGGGTTAAGTAGCGGCTATCTTCTGGTGCATGACCCGGAAAGCCTGGAGGAGCAGCTTTTCAGTGAGTTTGCGGCCTGCCACAAGTGTTCGATTTCTCTGCCGCCGTTATCAACCCAGCTGTTCTCATTCAACAATCCGCAGGGTGCCTGTGAGGAGTGCGGTGGCCTGGGAGTGAAGCAGTTTTTCGACTCGTCACTTCTTATACCCGACCCGTCACTGTCCCTTCGCCGTGGAGCTATCTCGCCCTGGGGTAAACGGACCGAAAGTTCCTACTCTGGCCAGATGCTGTCCGGGCTAGCCGCCCATTATAATTTTTCCATGGACATACCTTTCAAGGATCTGCCGCAAAAGGTGACAAAAATCATACTTCATGGGTCCGGCAGTGAGGAGATTGTCTTTCATTACCAGAAGGGGCGACGGGTAATGACCGCGGAAAAAACATTTGAGGGGCTTATTCCGCAGCTGCATCGACGCTTCCATGAGACCCAGTCACCGATGATTCGTGAGGAGTTGGGCAAGTATATGACGGAGCAGCGTTGTCCGGCCTGCCATGGTGCCAGGCTGCGTCCGGAGGCTCTGGCCGTAAAAATCGGCCCCAGCTCTATCTATGAGCTGACCTGTTGCTCCATCATAAAGTTACTCGATGAGTTGCCGCTCCTGCCTTTTTCCCATCGTGAGCGTCAGATCGGAGAACCGATTTTAAAGGAAATTGTTGACCGTCTCTCATTTCTCGAAGATGTCGGCCTTGGCTATCTCTCGCTGGACCGACGGTCGGGGACACTTTCCGGTGGAGAGGCCCAGCGTATCCGGCTCGCCTCCCAGATCGGTTCACGGCTGGCAGGAGTGCTCTACATTCTCGATGAGCCAAGTATTGGGCTTCACCAGCGTGACAATCAGAAACTGATAAATACCCTGATTGAGCTGCGCGACCTTGGTAACACGGTGATTGTTGTTGAGCATGATACCGATACCATCCTGGCTGCCGATCATATTCTGGATATGGGGCCCGGCGCCGGCGTGCATGGAGGTGAGGTGGTCTATAGTGGTCCTGTTCCGGGTATTTTCGACTGTGAGCGATCGCAGACCGGTGGCTTTCTGTCTGGAAGGCAGTCTATTCTGATCCCGGAGAAGAGACGCAAGGTTCGAAAGGCCAGAAAGTATCGGCTTGAAGTGAAAGAGGCGACAGTGAACAACCTTAAAAAGCTGAGCCTTTTCTTTCCCCTCGGGGTCCTGACCTGTGTTACCGGAGTGTCCGGGTCCGGAAAAAGTTCCCTGGTGCTGGAAACACTGTTCAAGCTTGCCAAAAAGGGGCTTAAGGAAAAAATGAAAGCCGTCGATTCCGACCTGGGTCGCCTAACAGGCATCGACCGGATCGATAAAATGATTGATATTGACCAGAGCCCCATTGGTCGGACTCCACGTTCCAATCCTGCCACCTATACTGGTGTGTTTACTCCGGTACGGGATCTTTTTGCCCGGCTTCCTGAGTCAAGGGCCAGAGGCTACAAGCCGGGCCAGTTCAGTTTCAATCTCAAGGGTGGGCGTTGCGAGGCCTGCGAGGGTGAAGGGGTGAACAAGATTGCCATGCACTTCCTCCCCGACATTTATGTCCTCTGTGATAGTTGCAAGGGCAAGCGGTACAACCGTGAAACCCTTGAGATCAGGTATAAGGGAAAATCGATTCACGATATCCTCTCCATGACTGTTGAGGAGTCCCTTGAGTTTTTTCAAAATGTACCTCCGATTAAAAATCGTCTTCAGACTCTTTTTGATGTAGGACTATCCTACATCACGCTCGGGCAGTCCTCTGTCACCCTTTCCGGTGGCGAGGCACAGCGGGTCAAGCTTGCCAAGGAGCTTTCCGGCCGATCAAGCGGGCGTACTCTCTATATTCTTGATGAGCCGACCACCGGACTTCATCCCGCCGATATCCAGTATCTTCTGAAGGTGCTGGACAGGTTGGTTGATCAGGGAAATACCGTTGTCGTTATCGAGCATAATCTCGATGTAATAAAGACTGCTGACTGGATTATTGATATCGGTCCGGAGGGAGGAGATGGCGGAGGCAGCCTGGTTGCTGCCGGCAACCCGGAGGAGATTGCTGCCCACAGAGAGTCGTATACCGGCATGTTTCTCAAACAGGTGCTCGAGGAGAGTTGAAAAATGTGTCAGGAAGACATAAGCAGTATGGTGCTGTAACCGAGTTTTCCTTTGCATCGAACAGGGGATGCAGTTACATTATCTGGCGTATGCGAACAAGGACTCTGCTGAGATTCGGCAGAGCGGTTATAAATAGAGAGTCAATCAAAGGAACAACATGACAGAAGAAAACAGCAACAGCCCCGAAGATGCTCCGGTTTTTCGGATGCAGAAGATGTACATCAAGGATCTTTCGTTTGAGAATCCCAATGCTCCCGGGGTATTCATGGCCCAGAATTCAGAACCTAATGTTGATGTCAATCTCAAGTTGAACAACAAGAAACTCGATGATGAGCACTATGAAATTGCCCTGGAGATCACCGCCAAGGTGAGCGACAAAAAGGACGAAAACAAAACCATGTTCATCCTTGAGATTGAACATGCCGGTGCCTTCCTGCTCAAAAATATCCCGGAAGAGCATCTGCAGATGGTTCTTGGCGTAGACTGCCCGACACTCCTCTTTCCTTTCACCCGCCAGATAGTCAGCCAGATATCAGTGGACGGTGGTTTCATCCCCTTCCTCATGGAACCGATCAACTTCATGGGGTTGTTCCAGAATGCCCAGAAGGAACAGCAGAATTAGGCTGTGAGATTGATCTGCTAAGCAGACAGAGTTGGACAAAAAAAGGCTCGGGAAGGTTTAACCTACCCGAGCCTTTTTTATTCAGGGGTGAATTACTACGAGTCTGTTTTACAACCCATACGTTACAAAGTTGTCGATAAGGGTGTTAACGCTCTTATGGATGGCTTTGTCGAACAGGGCATCGTATTGGCCATCGGCAAGGATGGATTCGGGGGAGACCTTGACATCTACCCGGTTGGTCCAGATAAGATTACCAGTGGCAGCTTCTTGAACCCAGATTCGCATCTGAACAACTGCCTGGTCAACACGACCAGAATTTTTAGCGGCTTTGCCGAGTTGAGCTCCGACAGTCCCCCAGAAAATTGCGTTGGCATCAGCGCCTCCGGAGATACCAAAAATTTCAGTACCACCATCGGGTTCCCATGGACCACCTGCATTGTGACCTATAATAGCGCCCCAGGTACCACCGGCTAACATTTGATTCCAGTTGTCATAGGTGTCTGAGCTGGCAAAGCCATACATCGTCTGGCTGGTGATTCCAGAAACAAAAGGAAGTATACCTCTTTTCCAGGGTGCCCAAGTATGTTCCTGACGAGTCTTGAATTCAAGAATTCGTCCACGAATGATATAGTCGGCATTGAAACGACGACCAATTTTAGCAACGGTTTTCTGGTTAAGAGCGTGGGTACCGGGGCTGCCTACAATCTGACTATTCTGGTTCTTTTGCTGATCGTTCATGTAGCCGCGAATTTTGTCTTTCATGACACTAGACCATTCGTTGCTAAGCTCGTTGCTCATCGAAACTGAGCCTTTATTTTCATAGGATACGATGTTGATGATCTGCTGGTTGACCATATAACTGAAGACATCCTCTTGGATTGGCAGGCCGAAACCATTGGCAACAAAGCGGTCTGTCAACGCCTCGGTAATAGACATATTCCGCCTATAGGCCGCAGAAATGGAATCAGCATAGGTGTAGTCGGCAAACGGTAGGATGACAACAGTTCTCCCTTTGCCGGGGGCATCCGGATTTGGGCTTGTCGGAACATGCAGAGTCTCGACAACGGTTTGGCCACAGCCACTGATGAAGACAGCCGCCAGCAGATAGAGGACGAATTTAAACCTGATCATAATCTTCTCCCTGAATAACACTCTATTTATTGTGTTTTAACGTTTGCTCTATGTATTTGTATTAGATAATACGTGGCTTCAAAAGTATGATAAGTTCACGTTTCTGATTAACTTTTTGTTCATACCCAAACAGATACCTGATGAGCGGAATGGAGCCCAGGACGGGTAGGAATTCACCCTCGGTCTGCTCAACATTTGAGATCAGCCCACCGATAACCAGCATCTCACCATCTTTGACCCTGACAGTTGTTGACATTTCACGGACATTAACAACAGGTAGGCCAACCTCTCCTTCGCCAATTTGGCGATATTCAATCGGTTCCTGAAGCTCTGATGTGACAGGGACCAGACTCATGATGATCTCTTTATCATCAAGAATATTGGCAGTCAGCGCCATACCGACACCAGACAGAATACGTTCAGTTTCGGCTGAGTAGGTCCGAAGACCGGTCTCTGAGTCAATATCAACTTCGATACTATCGACATAAGTTACGTTGCGGCCAACAGTCAGCAGGGCCGGTTGTCCGTTCAGTACGCTCAATTTAGGGTTCGACAGTACCTGCGTATCTCCCTGCTCCTGAAGAGCATTGAGAAATACAGTAAATTGTTGTGAATTTAAAGCGATTTTTGAAACAAATCGGGTGGGATCATGCAAGGATCCGTGGACAGGAATATCCTGTTCAAAATGAGTGGAGGGGGAGGTCCCAGTCCACTGTTTATAATCGGAGTGGACATAGGGGAATATTTGTCCACCCATTGCAGCGGAACCAAACTCAATCAAGCCATCAACACTGAAATTTTTAAGAACCTGGCTCCAGTTGATACCGATAGATGAGTTGTCAGTAAGTTGGACTTCAATTATTTTGGCCTCAATGGAGATCTGCTTGTAAAGTTCATTTTTGAGGCTGTCAAAATAGACTTCCAGCTTCTCCTGGAGGGGGCGAGGAGCATGTACTGTGATTAAACCAACTGGCTTATCAATGGTGTACATATTACCACCGGCAGATACCCGCCTTGTGGCCTGACCTTCAACTGCGTTGCTGGAAGTATCTGAAGGTTCCTCCTCTGAATTTTCGTCAGAGGTAGTTGCAGTAACAGCTGTAGTGGCCCAAGTATCCAGAATAGCATCCATGTTATCCTGAATAGTCTGCCAGATGTGGAATTCATTGCCCTTTGAATCTAGGCGTATGGTTCCTTCTATATTGGAGGAAGAGTCATTGGAACCTAAAACATTACCACCAGTGCCGGTCTCATAGAGCTGTTTGGTAAAGGGCATGGCAATGCGATACTGCTTTGATTCCCGATATTTGACTATTATTGTAGAGCCTTGCATCTCATGGTAATAATCAACCTGTCGCAGGAGGTTCTCAATTGCCAGGTAGAAATCATCTTTAGATTTTATATCTACATCGACCAGTACATTTTGATCAACATCACTGGCCCAGGAAACATTTAGACTTTTCAGGGCGGCGACTCTTTTGAGAATATCCCAGAGTGGTTGGGGCCCTTGGGTGGATCTGATGGAGGCTCCTACTCGGAGGGTCGCGTCTTCTTCTTCAGCATCGACGATATCCTTTGACTCGAGATCAACTCGATATGAGGGCTTTTGATATTGCACCGGCAGAGTTGCATCTCTTTGTTGTCTGACTGCAGGCTCAGAGTTATTCATCGCCTGGCCTTCATTCTCAACAGTTTGAGGACTGCAGGATGCCAGAAAAAGAAGGAAAAGAATCAGGCCGACTGAGGGCAGTATCTGTTTTTTGAGCTTCATTGAAAATTCCTTGGTCAATGAGTGATGACTATTAGTTCAATTGGTCGTGTTTTGTTGGCTACAATTGCC